>NZ_JACNDD010000222.1:0-7426 GCF_017351395.1 Pseudomonas sp. FW305-28 | reverse complement strand
CACGCTTGGCGCCCAGGTAAGCCTTTTGCCAATAGGCCTTGGACAGGCTGTCGAGCTTGACCGTGCCGCCCGTGGCCGGTGCGTGGACGAAGCGCCCCTCGCCGACATAGATCCCGGCATGGCTGACCTGAGAGCCGCCGTTGGTGGCGAAGAAAATCAAATCGCCGGTCTGCAAGGCGTTCTTGCCGACATCCGGCGCGCGCATGCCGATCATCTCGCGCGTGGAGCGCGGCAGGGAAATACCCGCGGCGTCGCGGTACACATAACCGATCAAGCCACTGCAATCGAAGCCCGAATCCGGCGTGTTGCCGCCCCAGCGGTACGGCGTCCCCACCAGGCCCAGAGCCCGGAACAGGACGTCTTCGGCGGCAGGGGAAAAGGATTGCGAGGGGGCAAAGACCACCGGGGCCCGTACCACAGGTGCTGGCGGCGCGGTTCGGCTGGCGCACGCACTGAGCAGTGCGGCGAGGAAGATGAGCGCGAGGCGGGCCGACGTCGACATATGCAGAACAATCCTGATCTGGATGCGGCTTTTCTGCCGTGGGCATGAAAACAAATCCGCCTGCGTAGTACGCAGGCGGATTGCCATCAATCAATGATCAAGGATTCTAGCGACTATGTGGCAAACTTCAAGTAAGACTTTAAGTTTGCCTTACAAACTGTGTGCTTACTTGCGAGCAGTGACCACAGTCGGTGCCATGGCGAGGGCGCGCTTGGCTTCGATGAAGGTCTTGCTCCAGTAGCTGTCGCCCAGGCTGTCGATCCGCACGCCACCGCTGCGGCGGCTGCTGGAATGGATGAACTGGTTGTCGCCCAGGTAGATACCGGCATGGCTGACGCGACCGCGACGACCGTTGGTGCTGAAGAACAGCAGGTCACCGGGCTCCAGCTGATTGCGCGCTACCAGTGGGGCGTTCACGTTGATCATTTCGCGAGTGGAGCGCGGCAGGTTCATGCCAGCCTCTTCGCGGAACAGATAACCGATGAAACCGCTGCAATCGAAGCCGGCTTCAGAAGTACCGCCAAAACGGTAGCGGGTACCGATCAGCGACATGCCACGTTCCAGGATGCTGTCAGCCAGTACTGGAAGCTGGTAAGGCTTGCTGCCGGCGAAGGCTGCGAGTTCTTTGTCGGAGGCCATTTCTTCCTGGAACGCAACGGAGGAAGACTGGGCGGTAACGGAATTCCGGACCTGTGGTTGTGGCGCTTGCTGGGACACTGGAGAGTGGGCAGCGCAACCGAACAACAGGGTAACGAGTGCGAGAGGCACGAGGGGTGCGAAGCGATTTAGCATGGGCACGACCGTGGCTGAAGTAGTAAAGATGGCGAGACTATGCCTTCTATCAACCTCATTTGCAAATTCAATCGATGCAAATGTGACTTCTCGGTTTTACGTTTACATCTAAGCGCTTAAGCCCATTTTGAACGTCACGCAGCCTGCAACCCAGCAGGACCGCGGGTTTCGCCGCGTCCAGAACAGGCCATGAGCCACTACTCACAACGGTTCTACCAGCCCAAAGTTTCTTTCAAAAAAGGAATAGTCAGCTTGCGCTGGGCCTGGAGCGAGGCTTGGTCGAGGCGCTCGAGTAGCTCGAACAATGCGCTCATGCTGCGGGTGCCACGGGTGAGGATGAAATGCCCGACTTCATCGGTCAGGTGCAGGCCACGTCGGGAAGCGCGTAGCTGCAAGGCACGGAGCTTGTCTTCGTCGGACAACGGGCGCATCTGGAAAATCAGCGCCAGGGTGAGACGGGATTTGAGATCCGCCAGTTTCACCGGCAGCTCCCGAGGCGACGTCGAGGCGGCGATCAACAAGCGCCGACCGCTGTCGCGCAACCGATTGAACAGGTGAAACAGCGCTTCTTCCCAGTCAGCCTTGCCGGCCACGGCCTGGAGATCGTCCAGGCAGACCAGTTCGTACTGTTCAAGGTTGTCGAGGATTTCAACGCCGCGATCCAGCAATTCAGCCAGCGGCAGATACACGGCCGGCTCGCCCAACTGCTCGAACCGCAGGCAAGCCGCCTGCAACAGGTGCGTGCGCCCTACCCCGTCCTTGCCCCACAGATAGATCAGGCTTTCGGTCCAGCCGGCGTCGGCTTCGCAGAGCCGCTCGACATAGCCGAGTGCAGCGGCATTGGCGCCTGGGTAGTAGTTGATAAAGGTAGCGTCATCACGCAGACGCACACCTAGGGGCAGCTGAATCGGTTTCATGCTGACTGAACAGTTCCCAAGGAACCGTTAGTGGCCTCTGTGTAAAGTGCGCAAAGTTTATACCCGTGGCGCGGACCGCACAATGCGCCGGACCACGAGCAAAATCAAAGGTTTGCAGCAGCAAGAGAACGGAACGTCGGTTTCCCTGACGCTCCGTCGCGGATTTGCCCTACAGATCAGGGTCTTCAGCGCCGCTATAAATGTCCGAATCCTTGTACAGATCGTGCATATGCCGCACCAGCACCATGATCACCGCTGCCACCGGCAGCGCCAGCAGGATCCCGGTGAAACCGAACAACTCGCCACCGGCCAGGATCGCAAAGATCACCGCCACGGGATGCAGGCCAATACGGTCGCCCACCAACAGCGGCGTCAGCACCATGCCCTCCAGGGCTTGCCCGACCATGAACACCGCCACGATGCCGACCATCGGGTACAAGTCACCGCCGAACTGGAACAACCCGGCGATCAACGCCGCACCGATACCAATCACAAAGCCCATGTACGGCACGATGGCCGCCAGCCCGGCGATCAAGCCGATCAACAGCCCCAACTCCAGCCCCACCAGCATCAAGCCGGCCGCGTAGATGAAACCCAGGGCCACCATTACCAGCAACTGCCCGCGCACGAACGCCCCCAAGACCTCATGGCATTCGCCGGTCAGGGTCATGATGCGTTCTTCGCGCTGACGCGGCAGCAGGCTGCGGATCTTGGCCATCATCAGGTCCCAGTCCCGCAGCAGATAGAAAGCCACCACCGGGATCAGCACCAGGTTTGCCAGCCAGCCGATCAACGCCAGGCCCGAGGCCGTCGCCTGGCTCAACACCACGCCAACGATGTCGGTCGTCTGGCCCATGTGCTCGCTGATGGCGGCCTTGACCTTGTCGAACTTCCAGAAACCGTCGGCCAAGCCCAATTTCGACTGCACCCACGGCATCGCGCTGTGCTGCAACCAATCGAGCATCTGCGGCGCCAACTCGTACAGGCGCACCAGTTGCTTGGCGAGCATCGGTATCAGCACCAGTAACAGGGCGCTCACGATCAGTGTGAACAGCGCAAACACCGCCACCACGCCCCAGGTCCGCGACAGGCCGAGTTTTTCCAGGCGATCCACCACCGGATCGAACAGATAGGCCAACAGCAGCGCAACCAGGAACGGTGTGAGGATCGGATGCAGCAAATAAATAAGCGCGAACAGCAGGGCAACCCCACCCAACCAGAACCAACGCCGCGTATCGCCCATGAACCACTCCTAGCTATATAAAGAAAGACAACCTACCAGCGGAACCGCAAATTGGCGGCCGGTGCTGGCGCAGGTGCCACAACCGGGGCCGAGCCATCGGCGGCGGGTGGCGCGACCGGCACCGGCGCGACGGCCTCACCGGCTGGAACCTCCTGCAGTCTTGCCAGGGCCAGTTGCGCCTTCAATTGTTCGGCACTGCCGTTGACCCGATAGACGATCCGGTCCCCTTCGACCCGCTGCAACTGCCCAGCGAACGGCTCGAGCAAACGCCCCAGCGCCGCGTAGCGCTCCAGGTTCATGCCCTGCACTTCCAGCAGTTGTTCCGTGGCCACCCCCGGCTTGGCGACGAAGCGCGGCGCCAGGCGCTGGCTCACCGCGAGCATGACCGCATCGGCCAAGGCCGCAGGATCGGCGCCCTGGGCAGTGCCCTGCTCACGCTGGTCCCCCAGCCACAGGCGCCAGGTACCGTGCCACTGACCGCCTTCTTCCTTCGCATGGACCGCCAGCAAGGCGTCCGCCGCGTAGCGCTCCGACGCATCGCGCAGAGGCGCCGGGTCGCTGCCTTCCAGGTTCGGCGCGGTGGCGACGATCTGCTCGCTCAGATCCGCCAGCGGCAGGTGCAAAGCCAGGCCCCGATGCTGCGCGGCACGCCGCAACGGCGTGGCGCTGGCTTGGCCATCGCCCACCAGGCTGGAACCCTCGGCCGAATCGTTCAGCCACCAGCCCAGGATCGATGGCCGGTTCGCGCTCCAGAGCGACAAGCCTGCCGAGCGCAATGCCCGGTCGGTACTCGCCGGGTCGAAATCCACCTTGAGGCTTTCCGGCGGGCCGGCGTCGTAGCCATATTGAAGAATGATCTGTTGCGGGTCCTGGCGGATGGCCGCCAACCCGGGATTCTGGGCCGCCTTGGCATCGCCGGTCAGGCGCAGCACCAGCGTATCCAGGGCGCGCAACGTCGCCTGGTTGCGCTCCTCCGGCGTCTGGCTGGTGACCGGTTCGAGCACTTGATAGAGGCCATTGACGGTTTCGGCATGGCTCGCCAGGCTGATCAGCGACAAGCAGCCCACGGACAAGAATTTGAACAAACGCATGGAAGATTCCCGGACATAACGGCTGGAACAGGCCGTGTGAAGAAGATTGAGCATGGCTGAGACCACAGCACCCGGCAAAACATTCACACGCCAGTGGAAGTTTCGCACGGTCATCACCATAACCGGTTACCGCTACACCTTATACAGAGGCGTTGCGCAGTACCAATATAAGAAATATCGGTTTTTTTCCGCGGATATGTCCCTGCCCGTCGGCGCGAGGATGGCCGCTGCCCCTCAAGCCTGATAAAATCGCGCGCCTTCGCAGACCGGCAATGGCTGGGCTCCCGGAATAATTCGTACAACGGTTATTCAATGGCCCCGGCGTCGGTCGTTACCCAGAAATCCCCCCTAAAGGCCTGGATCATGAGCAAGCAACCCTCCCTGAGCTACAAGGACGCCGGTGTAGACATCGACGCCGGTGAAGCATTGGTCGAACGCATCAAGAGCGTCGCCAAGCGCACTGCGCGCCCGGAAGTCATGGGCGGCCTGGGCGGTTTCGGCGCCCTCTGCGAGATCCCGGCCGGCTACAAGCAACCGGTGCTGGTCTCGGGCACCGACGGCGTCGGCACCAAGCTGCGCCTGGCCCTGAACCTGAACAAGCACGACAGCATCGGCATCGACCTGGTGGCCATGTGCGTGAACGACCTGGTGGTGTGCGGTGCCGAGCCGCTGTTCTTCCTTGACTACTACGCCACCGGCAAACTGAACGTCGACACCGCTGCCCAGGTCGTGACCGGCATCGGCGCCGGCTGCGAACTGTCCGGCTGCTCCCTGGTCGGCGGCGAAACCGCTGAAATGCCCGGCATGTACGAAGGCGAAGACTACGACCTGGCCGGCTTCTGCGTCGGCGTGGTTGAAAAAGCCGAGATCATCGACGGTTCGAAAGTCGCCGCTGGCGATGCCCTGCTCGCCCTGCCATCCTCCGGCCCGCACTCCAACGGCTACTCGCTGATCCGCAAGATCATCGAAGTCTCGGGTGCCGACATTGAAAACACCCAGCTCGACGGCAAGCCACTGGCCGACCTGCTGATGGCTCCGACCCGCATCTACGTCAAGCCGCTGCTCAAGCTGATCAAGGACACAGGTGCCGTCAAGGCCATGGCCCACATCACCGGTGGTGGCCTGTTGGACAACATCCCGCGTGTGCTGCCAAAAGGCGCCCAGGCCGTGGTCGACGTGGCGAGCTGGACCCGTCCGGCGGTGTTCGACTGGCTGCAAGAAAAAGGCAATGTCGATGAAACCGAAATGCACCGCGTGCTGAACTGCGGCGTGGGCATGGTCATCTGCGTAGCCCAGGAGCACGTCGAGACCGCCCTGAACGTCCTGCGTGAAGCCGGCGAACAGCCTTGGGTCATCGGCCAGATCGCCACCGCGGCCGAAGGCGCCGCACAGGTCGAGCTGAAAAACCTTAAGGCACACTGATGTCCGCAACCTGTGACGTGGTGGTGCTGCTGTCCGGCACCGGCAGTAACTTGCAGGCCTTGATCGACAGCACACGGACCGGCGACAGCCCGGTCCGTATCCGTGCGGTGATTTCCAACCGCGCCGATGCCTACGGCCTGCAACGCGCCAGGGACGCGGGCATCGACACCCGGGTCCTGGATCACAAGGCGTTCGAAGGCCGCGAAGCCTTCGACGCCGCGCTGATCGAACAGATCGACACCTTCAATCCGCAACTGGTCGTGCTCGCTGGCTTCATGCGCATCCTCAGCGCTGGCTTCGTGCGTCACTACCAGGGCCGCCTGTTCAATATCCATCCCTCGCTGCTGCCCAAATACAAAGGGTTACACACTCACCAGCGCGCGCTGGAGGCCGGAGACACGGAGCACGGCTGCTCCGTGCACTTTGTCACCGAGGAACTCGATGGCGGACCACTGGTCGTACAGGCAGTAATACCGGTAGAGTTGCACGACACGCCGCAAAGTCTGGCGCAGCGGGTTCACGCCCGCGAGCACCAGATCTACCCGATGGCCGTACGTTGGTTTGCCGAAGGAAGGCTGACCCTCGACGATCGCGGTGCCTCACTGGACGGCCAGTTGCTCGCCGCCAGCGGCCATTTGATTCGATACTAGGAGATTTTATGCGTCGCGCCCTGCTCTTCGCTTGCGCTCTGCTTGCCTTGCCCCTGGCACAGGCCGCAGAACTTCAACCGTTCTCCGCCAGCTACACCGCCGACTGGAAACAGTTGCCCATGAGTGGCACCGCCGAGCGCAACCTGACCAAGGAGGCCAACGGCACCTGGAAGCTGAGCTTCAAGGCTTCGATGATGATCGCCAGCCTGACCGAAGAAAGCACCCTGACCCTGGACAAGGACACCCTGCTGCCACAGTCCTACCACTTCGAACGTGGTGGCCTGGGCAAGGCCAAGAAAGCCGACCTGGACTTCGACTGGAACACCAAGATGGTCACCGGCACCGATCGCGGTGACGCGGTCAAGCTGCCGCTCAACCGTGGCATGGTCGATAAATCCACTTACCAGTTGGCCCTGCAGCATGACGTGGCGGCTGGCAAGAAAAGCATGAGCTATCAGGTCGTGGATGATGGCGAAGTCGATACCTATGACTTCCGTGTGCTGGGTTCGGAGAAGGTCGACACCAAGGCCGGACAGATCGATGCGATCAAGGTCGAGCGCGTGCGCGATCCGACACAAAGCAAGCGCATCACCGTGCTCTGGTTCGCCAAGGACTGGGACTACCTGCTGGTGCGCCTGCAACAGGTCGAGACCGACGGCAAGGAGTACAACATCATGCTCCAGGACGGCACGGTCAATGGCAAGGCTGTGAAAGGCAGCTGATCGAAGTGAACACCGAGAAGCCCCGCAAATGCGGGGCTTTTTAATGCCCGGATTTCAAGCCCACCACATACCCTCTGTGGGAGCGAG
>NZ_JACNDD010000221.1:0-7533 GCF_017351395.1 Pseudomonas sp. FW305-28 | reverse complement strand
TCTTGCTCGCGATGACGGCAGTTCTGTCACATTGGTGTTGGCTGATACACCGCTATCGCGAGCAAGCTCGCTCCCACATCTGGAATGTGTCGAGCCAAAAAAAGCCCCGGGTCGCGAGACCCGGGGCTTTTTCACGGTTTGGAAAAACTCAGCGATTGCGTGTCAGCAATGCCGGTTTTTCGCCCCGTGGACGGCTTGGCAGTTGATCCAGCTGTTCAGGTGTCGGGAAGCGATCGGCTTTCGATTCCTTGTGCATGATTTTCGGCTGGTTGCTGCGCGGGTTCTGCACGGCCGGTTCCTGGCGAGGCTGGTCGTCACGGGCCGGGCGGCGCGGGCGGGTGTCGTCGCGACGGGCCTGGCCGTCACGGGGGGCACCGTTGCGTGGGCCGCTGCGCTTGGCCGGCGGTGTGCCGGTAGACGAGCCGTTGCTGTTGCGCGGACCGTTCTGGCGACCCTGTGGCTGGCCACTGCGCGGTGCGCCTGCACCTGCGCCTTGTGCCGGGGCACCCGGACGGCGACCGCGGCCCTGGGCTGGTTTCTGCTGTGGCACGTAGTCGACGCGGTTACCGAAGTTATCGACATCGTCATCCAGGAACTCGTCCGGGGCACGATCGGCTGCGGCGCGTGGAGCCGGACGCTGCTGCTCACGGGCCGGGGTGCCTTCGCGGGGCTTCTGTTCGCGGGCAGGGCGTTCGCCGCGGCCATTGCTGTTGCTGGCCGATTTTTCCTTGCCCTTGTCCTTGCCTTTGTCTTTGCGACCGCCGCCGCCACCACCGCCGTTCGGACCGTCGCCCCGTGGGCCGCGGGCATTGCGCGGATTACGCACATCCGGACGTTCGCGTACTTCAGGCTTCTCGGCTTCGATAGTGCTGGCATCGAAGCCCATCAGGTCGCCGTCGGCGATTTTCTGCTTGGTCATGCGCTCGATGCTTTTGAGCAGTTTTTCTTCGTCCGGCGCGACCAGCGAGATCGCTTCGCCCGAACGACCGGCACGGCCGGTACGGCCGATACGGTGAACGTAATCTTCATCGACGTTCGGCAGCTCGAAGTTGACCACGTGGGGCAACTGGTCGATGTCCAGGCCACGGGCCGCGATGTCGGTGGCCACGAGGATGCGCACTTCGCCGGCCTTGAAGTCGGCCAGGGCCTTGGTGCGGGCGTTCTGGCTCTTGTTGCCGTGGATCGCCACGGCTGGCAGGCCGTGCTTGTCCAGGTATTCGGCCAGGCGGTTGGCGCCGTGCTTGGTACGGGTGAAGACCAGGACCTGTTCCCAGGCACCGGCGGTAATCAGGTGCGCCAGCAGGGCACGCTTGTGGCTGGCCGCCAGGCGGAACACACGCTGCTCGATACGCTCGACCGTGGTGTTCGGCGGCGTGACTTCGATGCGCTCCGGGTTGTGCAGCAGCTTGCCGGCCAGGTCGGTGATGTCCTTGGAGAACGTCGCCGAAAACAGCAGGTTCTGGCGCTTGGCGGGCAGGCGGGCGAGGACTTTCTTCACGTCATGGACGAAGCCCATGTCGAGCATGCGGTCGGCTTCGTCCAGCACGAGGATTTCAACGTGGGACAAATCGACGCTGCCCTGGCCGGCCAGGTCCAGCAGGCGACCGGGGCAGGCCACCAGTACATCGACGCCACGAGACATGGCCTGGACCTGGGGGTTCATGCCGACGCCGCCAAAAATGCAGGCGCTGACGAACTTCAGGTCGCGAGCGTAGACCTTGAAGCTCTCGTGTACCTGGGCCGCCAGTTCGCGGGTGGGGGTCAGGACCAGTACGCGCGGTTGGCGCGGGCCATGACGCTGGGATTTGTCTGGGTGACCGTTGGGAAACAACCGCTCCAGGATCGGAAGGGCGAAACCACCGGTTTTACCAGTACCTGTCTGCGCCGCGACCATCAGGTCGCGACCTTGCAACACGGCGGGAATGGCCCGCTGTTGCACCGGGGTAGGCTGGGTATAGCCGGCGGCTTCGATGGCGCCGACTAAAGCCTCGGAGAGACCGAGGGAAGCAAAGGACATGAGTAATCCTGTTTTAGTGAGGGCCTGGCCCAATGGGATAGTCTTGCCGGGCGCGAATGACGTTCAACCAAAAGACGTCATCCCGTCCGGTCCTGCCGGGCCTCGAAGGCGGGTCCGGACAAGGCTCGCGCGGGCTGTAGGCTGCGCTGTAGCGGTGTCGGGATGCCTTTTGCAAGACCGGGCGTCCGGGCGTGAGCCTGGCGGGAAGGCCGGAGTATAACAGAGCAAACGCCTCGCGCCGCTTTCCTGCTGCTCAACGGTTTATTTCAGTGCTGGCCCGGCCGGGCGAAGTGGCCTTGGTCATATCGCCTGCGCCGTAGCGGGCGCTCAGTTCGGCATAGGCCGGTTCGCGCTTGAAACGCTTGAGTTCAGCACTGAAGCGTTGCACCAGCAAATCCATCCCGGCATTGCGTCGCACCGCCAGGTATTGGCTTTGACGGCTCACCACCACCGGGTTTTCGGTGATCTGGTCGCCCAACTGCATTTGTTCGAGCACATGTCGGCCGACCCTGCGGTCGGTGATGAGCAGGTCGATCCGCCCCAGTTGCAACTTGCCGAAGTTGGCTTCGTGGGTGGGCGCCGCTTCACGTTTGAACAGGGTCGACTCACTGAAGGCCTGGCTGTACAGGTAGCCGGGCGAGGTGCCGACGGTCAGGCCGCCCAGGTCGTCGAGCGTGCGAAACGGATGGGGGCGGGCGTTGGCGTAGAACATCACGAATTCCACGTCCGACAGCGGTTCGCTGGGGTAAAGCAACAGGGCATCGCGCTCATCGCTGTGGAAAATGTCCAGCGCACCGTCCGCCAACCCTTGTTCCAGCATCGCCAGGCACCGCTTCCAGGGCAGGAACTGCCATTCCACATCGATGCCCAGGCGCTTGAACACAATGGCCGTGGTTTCGTAATCCAGGCCGAGCTTCTTGCCGTTCTCTTCGTAGACATAAGGCGCCCAGGGTTCGGTGACAATGCGCAACTTCTCGGCCTGGGCGGTCACGCTCAGGCACAAGAGAAGAAGGGCGGTCAGCAGCTGGACAATGACGGGCATGGGCCTGAGGTTACGACGAGAGCTTATCAAATAGCTAGAGCGCCCTGGCCTGTGCCCTGGTGGCCTGTTTGGCTAGTGAGTCAACTTCTGCGAATTTGAACTGACGAACTCACCACACAGGCCACTACTTGCCTTTTGCCTGCATCAGGTGCGCATAGATGGCTTCGCGGCGCTCACCCAGCACGAGACGAATCAGCGGATGATCGAGCCAACGTTTGAGTTCATGGTCCTGCAGCGATTTTTCCAGGCGATGTTCGACGTTCTCCAGGGCTTTTTCCCACCAGACCGGGGCGCAGGCCTGATCGAACTCGTTGGTATGGCGATAGCAGCCATAGAGAATCTCGCGCATGAACTGGCGTTTATGGCTGGGCAGCCCCAGGGTGATGAATTTGTAGGCCAGGCGTTGGAAGGTCGGCGGCCGAGGTAGGGTGGCGGTGACTTGGCCGGTTTCATCCAGGGCCTGGTGGCAAGTCGGTGCGGCGCCATGTTTGTCGAGCCAGGCTTTGGTCTTGGCGCGGAACAGCTGCTTGCGGCTCCAATAGTGGTGGATCAGGTCCGGGCATTCGCGCACTTGCACCGAGCGATAGGCCGCTACCGAAAGGCAGAACTCTTCCAGCGTGTAGGCACCCTTCGCCAATGGATACAGCTCATCCATCAGGGCGATCGAGCGATCCAGGACTGACGCATCGACGCAGTTGAGACCAATGACCCCGGAGTTCAACAAGGGCATGTCGTCGTCCGCCAACTGCCGCTGGCGCAGTGTGTCGGCCAGTGTCAGGTAAAGCCCGGCGTCCTTGTTGGCGCCATACGTCAGGCCGAAGGCATTGCACAGCAACGTGCCAGGCTGGACGCGGCGAAACAGTTCGAGGGGGGAGCAATGGAAAAAAGTGTCGGTGTCGATCAGCAGCGCCACTTCGGCTTCTTCGAGCACCTTCTGCATTACCACGTGCTTGGCACGGAAGTGATACCCGTGGGGTTCGATCCAGGCCTGGCGGGTTTCATTGTCCAGCGGGCGCAAACGCACCGGCAGCCCTGCGTACGGTGCGGGATTGTCGGTGAACACCTGGATATCCAAGGCTTCGTCCGGCGTCTTGCGCAGGCCGGCCAACGCGCTGGCGATGCTGAACAACGCTTCCTGGTGGTAGGTTTCGGCCCCGTAGACCAGATAAATGAGTTGTGGGGTCGTTAGCCTGTGACCATTAGGCATCTACTGCAATCCTCCAGATGTCTGCGCTTAAAAAAAAGGCCTTGGTTTTCGCCAAGGCCTCTTTGTACCACCGCATTAAGTCAATCAGCGCGGCAGCTTGAGGTTGTTCCATACCGCGAGGCTGGGCTCGGCCTGGTTAAGGGTATAGAAATGCAGCCCCGGTGCGCCGCCCTGCAACAAACGTTCACACATTTGTGTGATGACTTCCTCGCCGAAGCTTTGGATGCTTGAGGAGTCATCGCCATAGGCTTCCAGTTGTTTGCGGATCCAGCGTGGGATTTCTGCACCGCATGCGTCGGAGAAGCGTGCCAGCTTGCTGTAGTTGGTGATCGGCATGATTCCCGGCACGACAGGAATGTCGACGCCCAGCTTGCGGATACGTTCGACGAAGTAGAAATAACTGTCGGCGTTGAAGAAGTACTGGGTGATGGCGCTGTTGGCGCCAGCATTGGCCTTGCGTACGAAATTGCGCAGATCGTCTTCGAAGTTGCGTGCTTGCGGGTGCATTTCCGGATACGCAGCCACTTCGACGTGGAAGTGTTCGCCGGTTTCTTCACGAATGAAGCTCACCAGTTCGTTGGCGTGGCGCAGCTCACCGCTGGCCATGCCCATGCCCGACGGCAGGTCGCCGCGCAGGGCAACGATGCGCTTGATGCCGGCGGCCTTGTACTGGGCCAACAGGCTGCGCAGGTCGTCCTTGCTGTCGCCGACGCAGGACAGGTGAGGGGCTGCGGGAACTTTGACTTCGCTTTCGAGCTGCAACACGGTGTTCAGGGTGCGATCACGGGTCGAACCGCCGGCGCCATAGGTGCAGGAGAAGAAATCGGGGTTGTAGCTGGCCAACTGGCGGGCAGTGGCGATCAGTTTTTCATGCCCAGCATCGGTCTTCGTCGGGAAGAACTCGAAGCTGTAGCGACGGTCTTGGGACATGGTCATATCCTTGGAAACTCGTAGGCCGGTGAGGCTTGCATATCCCTGGTGGGGGCGGGCTTATGTGGGAGCGAGCTTGCTCGCGATTGCCATCGCCTCGGTACGGCAGTTGGGCCGAGGTGTCTGCATCGCGAGCAAGCTCGCTCCCACAAAAAAGCCTGCTCCCGTGGGGGAGCAGCGCCGATCAGTAGCGGTAAGCGTGCGGCTTGAACGGGCCTTCGACGGTGACGCCGATGTAGTCAGCCTGTTGCTTGGTCAGTTTGGTGACCACGCCGCCGAAACCGCGGACCATTTCCAGGGCCACTTCTTCGTCGAGTTTCTTGGGCAGTACTTCCACGGTCAGGCGCTCGGCTTTCTGGGCCGGCGACAGGTCGGCGTATTTCTGGCCGAACAGGAAGATCTGGGCCAGGACCTGGTTGGCGAACGAACCGTCCATGATGCGGCTTGGGTGACCGGTGGCGTTGCCCAGGTTAACCAGGCGGCCTTCGGCCAGCAGGATCAGGTAGTCGTCGTTCTGTGGGTCGAAGCTACCGGTACCGGTGCGGTGCACCTTGTGGACCTGTGGCTTCACTTCTTCCCATGCCCAGTTCTTGCGCATGAAAGCGGTGTCGATTTCGTTGTCGAAGTGACCGATGTTGCAGACCACGGCGCGCTTCTTCAGGGCCTTGAGCATGTTGGCATCGCAGACATTGACGTTGCCGGTGGTGGTCACGATCAGGTCGATCTTGCCCAGCAGCGCCTTGTCGATGCTGGCTTCGGTGCCGTCGTTGATCCCGTCGATGAACGGCGAAACCAGCTCGAAACCGTCCATGCAAGCCTGCATGGCGCAGATCGGGTCGACTTCGGACACCTTGACGATCATGCCTTCCTGACGCAGGGACTGGGAAGAACCCTTGCCCACGTCACCGTAGCCGATCACCAGCGCCTGCTTGCCCGACAGCAGGTGGTCGGTACCGCGCTTGATGGCGTCGTTGAGGCTGTGACGGCAGCCGTACTTGTTGTCGTTCTTGCTCTTGGTCACCGAGTCGTTGACGTTGATGGCCGGGATCTTCAGTTCGCCCTTGGCCAGCATGTCCAGCAGGCGGTGTACGCCGGTGGTGGTTTCCTCGGTCACGCCGTGGACGTTTTCCAGCACGGATGCGTATTTCTTGTGCAGCAGCTCGGTCAGGTCGCCGCCGTCGTCGAGGATCATGTTGGTGTCCCATGGCTGGCCATCCTTGAGGATGGTCTGTTCCAGGCACCACTCGTACTCTTGCTCGGTCTCGCCTTTCCAGGCGAATACCGGGATACCGGCGGCGGCGATGGCGGCAGCGGCCTGGTCCTGGGTCGAGAAGATGTTGCAGGACGACCAGCGCACTTCGGCACCCAGGGCAACCAGGGTTTCGATCAGCACGGCAGTCTGGATGGTCATGTGGATGCAGCCGAGGATTTTTGCGCCTTTCAATGGCTGTTCGCCAGAGTACTTGCGACGCAGACCCATCAGGGCTGGCATTTCGGATTCGGCGATGATGATTTCGCGACGACCCCAGGCAGCCAGGGACATGTCGGCGACTTTGTAATCGGTAAAAGCTGCAGGCGTGATAACAGCGCTCATGAAGAGCCTCCATTCGTAATGTATGCGAATGGGCGCCGTTGTGCGTTTAGTGTCCGTGCGGGCAGGCCCGTACAAACAACGCCCCATCCGAGCCTGACAGGTCGAGCCTGCTGCAGCGCCCCTCGGACAGGTGGCGGGAACGGTCCAACGGGTGGACCGGGTAAAGCGGGGCGATTATAACGGGCTAATCGGATCTTCCAAAAGGGTTTCTGTCGGCAAATCGAAATTGCCGATGATCGTCATAGGGCCCGCGACCTAGAGCCTGACCGCCCGGTCTGCCATGATGCGGCTATTCAACGGCCAGACGCTCAGGAGTGATCATGAATTTCCACACCCGCAAATGGGTCAAGCCCGAAGACCTCAACCCCAACGGCACGCTGTTCGGCGGCAGCCTGTTGCGCTGGATCGACGAGGAGGCGGCGATCTACGCCATTGTCCAGCTGGGCAACCAGCGCGTGGTCACCAAGTACATTTCGGAAATCAATTTCGTCAGCGCTTCGCGCCAGGGCGACATCATCGAGCTGGGCATCACCGCCACCGAGTTTGGCCGCACCTCCATCACCTTGACCTGCGAGGTGCGCAACAAAATCACCCGCAAGAGCATCCTGACCGTGGAGAAGATGGTCTTCGTCAACCTCGGCGAAGACGGCTTGCCCGCGCCTCATGGGCGGACCGAGATCACGTACGTCAAGGATCAGTTCAAGGAGGATGTCGTCGGGTGAGATCGGCGGCGCTGTCATCGC
>NZ_JACNDD010000220.1:0-7583 GCF_017351395.1 Pseudomonas sp. FW305-28 | reverse complement strand
TTCCGAAATAAAAGCGTTGGGCCAAAAAAAGGATGACCTGCAGAGGTCATCCTTTTTTGCATCCTGGCTGTCAAGCCTCGGGTACGGGGCAGCTCAAATCCCCTTCCTTGCACTTGAGATAGGTCTTGAACGCCTCGACCCGAGCCTTGGTCTGGGCGGTGATGCAATTGTCATAGATCAGCGGATAGACACTGCCGCCCTCAACCCCAGAGGCGGAGAATTCGCATTCGGCATCACGGAAGCCTATCCAGGCACGCTGAGCCTTGACCAGCATTTTCTTGGCTTCGGGATTGTCCTTCAGGCGTGCGGTGATCTGCTTGTACAAACTGTTCAGTTCATTGTCGGCGGCCTTGTTTTCTTTGGCTGCGCATTGGTTCATTTCGCCTTGAGTAGTGGCGTCAGCGCAGTCGTCGGCCTGGGCAATGGCGACAAAAAGCAGTGGCGTCAGGGCCAGAAGCAAGCGTAGGGACATGTTGGGTCTCTCCTTGAGGGGGTGGAAGCGCCGAGGGAGTTTACATCGCGCCGTGCTGTTTTAAAGTTGGCGAGTGCTAAACGACGGTCTGATACAACTTTCCGGTTGGCCTTGTGGTCTTACAAGCCTACTGTTGAAACACAGGAGGTGACTCATGCATTCATCCGACCGCATTGAAAGAAAGATCCTGCTCAAGGCCCCGCGCTCCCAGGTCTGGCGCGCCCTGGCCAATGCCGAAGCCTTCGGCCAATGGTTCGGTGTCGCCCTTGAGGGGAAACGGTTTGTGGCAGGCGAGCGTACCCAAGGGCAAATTACTTATCCAGGTTACGAACACCTTATCTGGGACGTAGCGGTGGAGCGGGTGGAGCCCGAGCGGGTCTTCTCGTTTCGCTGGCATCCTTACGCTGTCGAGCCGCAGGTAGATTATTCCCAGGAGTCCGAAACCCGAGTGCAATTCGAACTTGAAGACATGGATGGCGGTACCTTGCTCAAAGTCGTGGAGTCGGGTTTCAACAACATTCCCGAGGCACGCCGACTCAAGGCTTTTCGCATGGACAGCCGTGGCTGGGACGAGCAGATGGCCAATATTGAAGCGTTCCTGCACAGGCCTTGAGTTGGCCGGCTGGCAGAGCTAAGGGTTTTCGGAGGGGCAGGTATAGCGAATGTCTTACACGAGATGGTAGCTATGTCGTCTATTTCATTTTGGATCCGAGGCGTAATCTGGACTTATCCACTGAAGCACAGGAAGTGCTCAGGATCAGGGACGATCGACCATGCAAGGATTAGCTATCGACAGGGAGTCGTAATGGTCTTGGAAAAACCCGCTTCGGCGGGTTTTTTTTCGCCCGTTGAAAAGCCAGGAAAGAGTCCTATAGCGAAACGCTTACACGCCGTTGCTGCTTTCTCGTCTTTCTCCAAGTCACCGGTAGGCCTAATCTATGTTCATCCACTGAGTACAGGGAGTGCTTGGGGTCATGGATGATTGGACCAGGCATGGAATGCCGGACAGGGAGTCAAATTGGTCCTCAAAAAACCCGCCTAGGCGGGTTTTTTTTCGTCTATGGAAAAGTTGCCTGATCATGCCAGGCGCCGGGTCATGGTGCGGTCGGCACCATCAGCAGCCAAGGTCTGGCCCCCAGGCGTACGATCAGCACCATCGGCTGCGAGCGTCTGCCCTCCGGGGGTACGCTCGGCACCATCAGCAGCCAAGGTCTGGCCCCCAGGTGTACGGTCAGCACCATCGGCTGCGAGCGTCTGCCCTCCAGGCGTCCGCTCGGCACCATCAGCGGCCAAGGTCTGGCCCCCTGGCGTCCGATCGGCACCATCGGCCGCGAGTGTCTGCCCTCCAGGCGTCCGATCGGCACCATCGGCCGCGAGTGTCTGCCCTCCAGGCGTCCGATCCGCGCCATCAGCGGCCACCGGCTGCTGGTAATCGCCAGCCCAGGTGAAGAAACGGTCTTGCTGCTGGCTCGGCAGGGCAAACGCACTGGCGCTCAGGGCGAAGGTGGTAACGGCGATCAAGGTGTTGAACGTTTTCATGGTAAAGACTCCGGTCATATCAGGTTGAGTGCCGGGTCGTTCAGATGTCGTGATCTGCTGAACCCGTTGCAGCCGGGACGGTTGTCTTGCTGCATGGGTTCAGATTAGGGGCGAGGCGGGGGCGGGCGTTAGACGGATACTGTCCTGGTTTTGCCTGATCCTGTTTGTGTGCAGGATCAGGCGCTCGTGGCTTGCAGGGCCTGGGCACGCAAACGAGCGATGTCTTTGCTCGGCGAGGCGCCAAATAGACGGCTGTATTCGCGGCTGAACTGCGAAGGGCTTTCATACCCCATCTTGTAGCCGATTGACGAAACGTCGCTGTTCTCCGCCAACAACAACCGTCGGGCTTCCTGCAGGCGCAACTGTTTCTGGTATTGCAGCGGGCTCATGGCGGTCACGGCTTTGAAGCGGTGATGCAGGGCCGAAGGGCTGAGATTGATCATTTGTGCCAGGCTGTCGATGCTCAACGGCTCGGCGTAATGGGTGTTGAGCCACTCGATGGCGCGGCTGATGCGATGGGTCTGTGTGTCGGGAATGGCAATTTCGTGCAAGCGCTGGCCTTGGGCGCCACGCAGCAGCCGGTAGAAAATCTCCTGTTGGGCCAACGGCGCGAGGGTGGCGATATCGTCCGGGCTGTCCAGCAGCCGCAGCAAGCGCAACACCGCGTCGAGTAATGGCGCATCGATGCGATCCAGGAACAACCCGCGTCCGGTTCTTTCGGCCGGCACGCCGATGGGGCTGGCGTCGGCGATCAGGCGGCAGATCTGTGCCGGATCGATGTCGAGGCGAATGCACAGATAAGGGCGCTCGGGACTGGCTTCAATCACCTGGCCGGCCAACGGCAGGGTCACCGAGACGACAAGGTAATTGAGCGGGTCATACACGTAGCATTCGTCCGCCAGGTGCACTTCCTTGCGCCCCTCGACAATCACGCACAAACCAGGTTTGTGCACGACGTGCAGGGCTTCGGTCGGCTGGTCACTGCGGATCAGGTGCAACGCCTCGATGGCCGTGGGGTGGACGCCGAATTCCGGGGCGAAGCGCATCATCAGGCTCGCCAGTTCGGCGCGACGCTGATTGACGTTGTCGTCTGGCGCAATGTGGATGGACGTGGATACCGACATGCCGAGCAACCTCCCTGGCCAAAATGAATAGACCGCGCTAGTAAAACCGATTGCGCGGCTGTCGACCAGAGTCGGATCTATCGCTACAGGATTGTGCAAGTGCGCAGGAGGATCCGGCTAACCCTGGCCTCGGTCGGTTCCCTAATCTGGACCTGTCAAAACGCTCCCACCGGGAGCCAATACAGCCAGACGAGGGAACCATCATGTCCGATATTCAAAACAAAGTTGTGGTCATCACCGGCGCCAGCAGCGGGATTGGTGAAGCCGCGGCGCGGTTGCTTGCGGCTCGCGGTGCTCGTGTCGTGCTTGGCGCGCGGCGCATCGATCGTTTGCAAACACTGGTGCAGGAACTCGAAACCGCCGGCCAGCAGGCGGTCTGCAAGGCCGTGGACGTGACCCGTCGTGAGGATGTCCAGGACTTCGTCGACTTTGCTGTCGAGCGATTCGGTCGGGTCGACGTGATCATCAACAATGCCGGGGTCATGCCGCTCTCCAAGCTCGAGGCGCTGAAAGTCGAGGAGTGGGATCGCATGATCGATGTCAACATCCGCGGCGTGCTCCACGGTATCGCCGCCGGCCTGCCGTTGATGCAGCGTCAACGCAGCGGCCAGTTCATCAACATCGCCTCCATCGGTGCCTACGCCGTCAGCCCGACGGCCGCCGTGTACTGCGCCACCAAGTACGCCGTGCGCGCGATTTCCGAGGGCTTGCGCCAGGAAGTCGGGGGCGATGTGCGGGTGACGGTGATTTCCCCCGGTGTGACCGAATCGGAACTGGCCGATAGCATTTCCGATGAAGGTGGACGTGCCGAAATGCGTGAGTTCCGCAGGATCGCCATTCCGGCCGAAGCCATCGCCCGGGCAATCGCCTACGCCATCGAACAACCAGCGGACGTAGACGTCAGCGAATTGATCGTGCGGCCAACCGCCAGTCCATTCTGACCGACTTGACCGACAGGAGATGTCCCATGAGAAAGGCATTTGGAGACCAGGATAAATTCGTCGGCCTATGGGTGACGGCTGATGGCGTGATTCGCCATCGGTTGCTGCCGGGCGGACGCTATGACGAAGCGCGAGGTGTACGTGAAAGCGCATATCAGGGCGACTACTGGCTACAGGATGACCATATCGAATACCACGACGACACCGGTTTCACCGCCGATGGGGATTTTCGCGAAGGCGTGCTTTACCATGCGGGGATGGTGTTGTATCGCCAGGAGGGATGATGAACCGATGACCTTTGCGGTGAGGGGACAACTCCCCCTCACCACGGATTTCATTTCCATCGGGACTGATCGTTACGCCTGTTCCAACCGCGCCGCAGCACGCTGGGTGATTTGCGAGCGCACCCGGAACGACTCGGCCGCACGCCGGTTCGCTTCTTCCAGCACGCGCGTCGGCGCGGTGTCCGGGCTGCCGGCGTTGAACGGAGGGGCAGGGGCGTATTCGAGTTGCAGTTGGATCAGTTCGGCGGTGTCCTGGTCGAACAGTTCGGCCGCCAGGGTCAAGGCGAAGTCGATTCCGGCCGTGATGCCGCCACCGGTGAGCAGGTTGCCGTCGCGGACCACGCGCTCCTTGATCGGCGTCGCGCCCAGGGTTTGCAGCAGGCTGTGATAGGCCCAGTGGGTGGTGGCGCGCTTGCCTTGCAACAGGCCCGCGGCACCGAGCACCAGCGCACCGGTACACACCGAGGTGATGTATTTCGCGTCGGCGGCTTGCCGCTTGATGAAGGCCAGTGTCTGTTCGTCTTCCATCAGGGGGCCGACGCCGGTCCCGCCAGGGACGCAGATCACGTCGAGCTTCGGGCAGTCCTCGAACGTGGTGGTGGGCAGCAACACCAGCCCGGTGCTGGCGGTGACCGGCGCCAGGTCCTTCCAGACCAAGTGGACCTTCACGTCCGGCAACGAGGCCAGCACGTCATAAGGGCCGGTCAGGTCCAACTGCTGGACTTGGGGAAATAACAGCAAACCGATCTGCAACGTCATGTCGCGTTCTCCTTTGGATGATGCCCGAGGGGTGGACGGTTTTACTTTAGATCCGTAGGCTCTGGCGTATACGCCAATAAGCCCACGAATCACGCCAATATGCCCAACTCTCCGAAAATCGTTCATGTCCTGGCCTTCGCCAACGTGCAAGTGCTGGATGTCACTGGGCCCTTGCAGGTCTTCGCATCGGCCAACGACCTGGCCCGCCAGCAAGGCCTGCCGCTGCCGTACACGCCGACGGTCATCGCCGTGGGCGGCGGGGCGGTGATGTCCTCGGCGGGGTTGGCGCTGATGGCCGAGCCGCTGCCGAGCGAAGGCAGCGACACGCTGTTGATCGCCGGAGGCTGGGGTGTGTACGAAGCGGCAAAGGACCCGGCGCTGGTGGCCTGGGTCAAGGATCACGGCCTGCGTTCGCGCCGGGTGGCGTCGGTGTGCACCGGGGCGTTCCTGCTGGCCGCCAGCGGTTGGCTGGACGGACGGCGCGTGGTGACGCACTGGACCCGCTGCGAACAACTGGCCGAGCAACATCCGCAGTTGCGGGTCGAACCCAACCCGATTTTCATCAACGACGGTCCGGTCTGGACCTCGGCCGGGGTCACGGCCGGCATCGACCTGGCCCTGGCGCTGGTCGAGGAGGACCTGGGCCGTGCGGTGGCGCTGGAGGTCGCCCGGCACTTGGTGGTGTTCCTCAAGCGCCCCGGCGGCCAATCGCAGTTCAGCGTGACCTTGTCGCTACAAAAGCAAGGCAGTCGCTTTGATGACCTGCATGCCTGGATCGCCGAAAACCTAACCCGTGACCTGGGCCTGTCGAGCCTGGCCGCCGAGATAGGTATGAGCGAACGCAGCTTTGTACGGCACTACCGCGCCGACACCGGCCAGACCCCGGCGCGGGCCGTGGAGTTGATTCGCGTGGAAACCGCTCGCCGCCTGCTGGCCGACACGGCGGTGTCGATCAAGCGGGTGGCGGTGCAATGTGGCTTCGGCAGCGAAGAAACCCTACGCCGCAGTTTCCTGCGGGCCATGGGCGTGACACCCCAGGCCTATCGCGAGCGGTTCGCCGTCAGCCCTCAAGCAGATCCAGCAATGCCTTGAGCGTGGCCTCGGGGTCTTCCTGGGGAATGTTGTGGCCAACACCGGGCAGCACTCGGCGCTCATAGAACCCCGTGAAATGCTCGACGTCTTCATCGTGTTCCGACGCGGGCCCCACGCCGTCATCGGCGCCGCACAGGGAAATGCTCGGCACGCTGATGGCCGGTTGTGCCGCCAGCCGTTCCTCCATCCACTCCAGCGTCGGGTCGCCCGGCGCGTACATGAAGCGATGACGGTAGGAGTGGATCACCACGTCGACGAAGTCCGGGTTATCGAACGACGCGGCACTGAGGGGGTACCGTTCGGCGCCCCGTGTCCAGGTCGGTGACCACAGGCGCCAGAGCAAGCCACACAGTTCACGCCGGTTCCGGGTCAGGCCCTCGACGCCCCGGGCCGTGTGGAAGTAATACTGGTACCACAGGCGATGTTCGGTTTCCGGGTCCAGCGGCTGGGTGGAGCGTGGAATGTCCTGCAGGTTGTAGCCATCGCCGGTCACCAGGCAGCGCACGCGCTCGGGCCACAGGGCCGCGACGATACACGCCGCCCGACCGCCCCAGTCGTAGCCGCACAGCGCCGCTTGGGGGATGGAGAGTACGTGCATCAGGTCCAGCAGGTCCTGGGCCAACGCCGCTTGCTGGCCGGAACGCATGATGGCCGGGTTGTTGAAGCGGGTCGGGCCGTAGCCGCGCAGGTAGGGCACGATGACCCGGTAGCCACGCTGGGCCAGGGCCGGCGCGACTTCATCGAACGCCCTGGGGTCGTAAGGAAAACCGTGCAGCAGGATGATGGGGTCGCCGCTGGCGGGGCCGTGTTCTTCGTAGGCGATGCGCAGCAACGGCGTGACGGCGAAGTCGATCCTGGGCTCAAGGTTCATGTCGGCCTCCGGCAGTGTGCGGTTGCGTTCAGGCAGGTTCCTGGTTGACGTATTTGGCCCGGTCCGGGGTAAACGTCACGATCATGTTCGTGCTGGAACAGGTCAGGGTGCGCTCCTGGGTCAGGTCGATGTCCAGGTCTTCACCGCGCAGGCCCTGCCATTGGGCGAGGTACTTGAGGCAACCGAATTTTTCGTTTTTCTTCAGGCTGCGGCTGACGCCACCTTTCCAACCCAGCACCGGCAATTCACCGGCCAGGCAACGTTGCGCCAGTTCGGGAAACTTCATCGCCCGGTCGCGGCCGATTTCCCAGCACTTGATCAGACCCCGGTCCTGGCCTTCCCAGAGGTTTTCGCGGGTCAGGCCTGTTCGGGGTGGGGTGGTGATGGGGCGTTTGATATGGGTCATGTCAGGTCCTTGAGTCGGGTTTTTATCGGGCAGCTCCGCTGCACCCGTGAGAGCATCGATCTTAGGAGGGGTTTGGGGGGCTGGCAACTTCTAAC
>NZ_JACNDD010000022.1:0-55759 GCF_017351395.1 Pseudomonas sp. FW305-28 | reverse complement strand
TGCGCGACCCAGCGGGAGCAAGCTCCCTCGCCACATATGCCACGACGATGTACCGCGTCAACCGTTTCAAATGGCATTTATGTGTAATCACTGGAGAACACCATGAGCAAGATCGCAATCATCGGCGCCACCGGCCGGGCCGGCAGCCAACTGTTGGAAGAGGCCCTGCGCCGTGGTCACAGCGTGACGGCCATTGCCCGCAACACCGCGAAAATCGGCGAAAGGGCCGGGGTGGTCAGCAAGCAGGTGGACGTATTGGACAGCGAGGCGCTGATCGCCGCCATCGACGGGCATGACGTGGTGATCAGTGCCACGCACTTTGCCAGCGTGCCGGCAGACAAGGTCATCGCACCGGTGAAAGCCGCCGGGGTCAAGCGCTTGCTGGTGGTCGGCGGGGCCGGTTCGTTGCTGCTGCCGGATAACAGCCGGGTGATCGACAGCGACGGCTTCCCGGAGGAATACCTGGCTGAAGCCAGCGCCGGTGCCTTGTTCCTGGATGTGCTGCGCAAGGAACAGGACCTGGACTGGACCTTCCTCTCGCCTTCGGCGGAGTTCGTGGAAACCGAGCGCACGGGCCAGTTCCGTGTCGGCAAGGATCACCTGCTGTTCGACGCCGACGGGCGTAGCTGGATCAGCTTTGCCGACTACGCCATTGCGCTGATCGATGAAGTGGAGACGCCGCAGTTTTCGCGGACGCGATTTACTGTCGGCTATTGAGCCGTAGGTTTTGTAGGCGCTGTCGAGCAGCGCCTACAGGGATCAGCCGTGCACCCGCACCCAAACGGTGACCAGCACCGTCGCAGCCATCAGCCAGGCGACGGCTGCCACGGCCAATGAGGCTTCGAGGCGCAGGCGGTCGACCATGACGTACAGCGTTGCGAGATAGACGAAGTACGGAATGATCGACCACATGCCAAACACGATGGTGGTCTTCAGGTCGTCCACCGAGCGGCCTTTGCCAACGATGTAGTGGGCGATCAGGGCGAAGGTGGGGAACAGCGGTACCAGCCCGGCGATGTAGTAATTCCGGGTCTTGGCCAGCATCGCCAGGATGACCACCACGGCTGCACCCAGCGCCGCCTTGAAAATCAGGTCCACACGTTCACCCTTCGGTTAATGGCTCAGGCCATATTTTTTGACTTTGTCGAACAGCGTGGTCTTGGCCATGCCCAGCTCCTGACTGGCCTGGGTCAGGTTGCCGCCGCTGCGTTGCAGGGCGTCCACCAGCAGGTTGCGCTCGAACGCTTCCACCGCTTCGGCGAAGGCCAGGCCCTGGCTGCCGCCACTGGCACCGGAGCGCTTGAACGCCGGCAGGCCGAGGGCGTAGCGCTCGGCGACGTTGCGCAGTTCGCGTACATTGCCCGGCCAGTCGTGGCTCATCAGGTTCGACAGGGTCTGGTTGTCCAGCTCCGGCACCGTGCGGTCGAAGCGCAGGGACGACTGCTGAAGAAAATGCTCGAACAATTGCAGGATGTCTTCGCGCCGCTCGCGCAAGGGCGGCAGTTCCAGGGTCACCACGTTGAGGCGGTAATACAGGTCGCTGCGGAATTGCCCGGACCGGCCCATTTCGTCCAGGTCGGACTTGGTGGCGGCGATCACCCGGCAATCCACCGCCACGCTCTGGTTCGAGCCCAGGCGTTCGAGGGTGCGTTCCTGCAACACGCGCAGCAACTTGATCTGCAAGGGCAGGGGCATGCTTTCCACTTCATCGAGAAACAGCGTGCCGCCATCGGCGTGCTCGATCTTGCCGATCCGGCGTTTGCCGGCCCCGGTGAAGGCGTTGGCCTCGTGGCCGAAAATCTCGCTTTCGAACAGGTTCTCCGGCAGGCCGCCGCAGTTCAGCGCGACGAACTGCTTGTCGTGGCGCCGGCTGAAATCATGCAGGCAGCGGGCGACCAGTTCCTTGCCGGTGCCGGTTTCGCCTTCGATCAGGACGTTGGCCGAGGTGTCGGCGACGTTGGCGATCAGCGCGCGCAGATGCTGCATGGCCGGCGAGCGGCCAATGATCCGGCCTTCCAGGGAGTCGCGTTCGGCCAGTTGCCGACGCAGCGATGACACTTCCCGGGCCAGGCTGCGCTGTTCCAGGGCGCGACGGGCGACGTCCACCAGGCGCTCAGGGGAGAAGGGTTTCTCCATGAAGTCATAGGCGCCTTTTTGCATGGCTCCGACGGCCATGGAAATGTCGCCGTGGCCGGTGATCAGCACCACCGGCAGGCTGCGGTCCCGCGCCTTGAGACGAGTCAGCAGTTCCAGGCCGTCGATGCCCGGCAGCCGAATATCGCTGATGACGATGCCGGCAAAGTTATCGTCGACTCGCTCCAGGGCCTCTTCGGCGCTGCCCACGCCGATGCAGGGAATGTCCTCCAGGCTCAGGGCCTGCTGGCAGCCCAGCAGGACGTGGGGGTCGTCTTCGACGATCAGTACGCTCAGGTCGTGGTTCATAGCGGCTCGGCAGGTGAAAGGCTGACCAACGGTAGATTGAGGACAAACGTAGTGCCACGCTCGAGCGGGTACTCGACGCCCAGGTGCCCGCCCGCGGCGGCGGCCAGGCTCGCCGAGAGCGTCAGGCCCAGGCCCAGGCCCTGTTCCCCGGGTTTGGTGGTGAAGAACGGTTCGAACAAATGCTTGCGGGCTTCAGGATCGATGCCGTGACCATTGTCCCGCACCCGAAGGCGATATTTGCCATCGGCGGCCTGGCCGTCGAGCCACAGTTTCGGCTCGGGTTGCGTTTGCATGGCGTCCAGGGCGTTGCCGATCAGGTTCACGAGGATCTGTTCGAGGCGGGTCTGGTCGATTTGCAATTGGACGTCATCGAAACCGCTGTGGATCTGGATGTCCAGGTTTTCCAGGCGCCCGCCCAGCAATTGCAATGCGGCCTCGACGGCCTTGCCCAGGCTCGCCCGGCCCTGGTCGTCGCCGCGCCGGGCGAAGGCGCGCAGGCTGGCGGTGATCCGGCCCATGCGGTCGATCAATTCGTTGATGGTCTTGAGGTTGGTGCTGGCGATGTCCAGCTGGCCGCGCTCCAGGAAGCGCACGGTATTGCCGGACAAGGTGCGCAGCGCCGCCAGCGGCTGGTTGAGCTCATGGGCGATGCTGGTGGACATCTGGCCGATGGCCGCCAGTTTACCGGCCTGGACCAGTTCGTCCTGGGCCCGGCGCAAGGTCTCTTCGGCCTGGCGCCGCTCGCGGATCTGGCCCTTGAGTCGTTCGTTGCTGGCGCGCAGGTCGGTGGTGCGTTCGGTAATCCGACGCTCGAGCTGGTTGTTGGCTTCCTGCAAGGCTTCCCGGGCCGCAAGGCGGGTGGCGATGACCTTGCGTCGTTCGTTCCAGGCGATCAGCAGGAACGCCACCAGGGCGAAGGCCACGGCCACCAGGATGCCTTGGTTGATCGCCTGGCGACGCAGGTCTTCAAGAGGCGTCAGCAGGGTGAAATTCCACGGGGTATCGCTCAAGGGGCGGGTCTGCGACAGGTAGCTGATGGCGCGTTCGTCGGACACCAGTTCGGTGTTGGCCGGGAAGGTCAGCTTCTCCATGCCTTCGGCCAGGCGTTCCCGGGCCAGGGGCACCAGTTCGTTGAGCGGGAACCAATAATATTGCAGGCTGCGGGCCAGGCGCTCCTTGGTCTCGTCGCTCAGGGGGCGCACCGACTTGAGCCGTCGCGCCGGGTCGCTGGACAGGATGATGATGCCGTTCTCATCACTGACGAACGCCTCCAGCCGCGCTCGCTGCCAGCGCTCTTCCATGGCTTCGAGGCGCACCTTGACCACGGCCACGCCAATGATCTTGCCCTGTTGCTCCAGGCCATGGGCCAGGTAGTAGCCGGGTTCGCCATTGGTGCTGCCGATGCCGTAGAACCGTCCCGGCTGGCCGCGTACGGCGTTCTGGAAATAGGCGCGGAAGGACAGGTCTTCGCCCAGGTAACTGTCGACATCGCGCCAGTTGCTGGTGGCCATCACCCGACCGGTGGTGTCCATCACGTAGATGGCCCGGCTGCGGCTGCGGCGGTTCAGGCCTTCGAGGTATTCGTTGACGGTCTTGCGATGCTCGGGCGTGGGGTCGTCGAGCAGTTGCGAGACACTCGATTCAAGCTCCAGCAGGCTGGGCAGGTAGGTGTACTTGCTGATCTCGCTCTCGACCGCACGGGCGTGCAGTTCCAGCTGGCGCTCGCCATTCTCGGCGAGGCCACGTACGCCATAGTGCTCGCTGATCCAGAAGCCGAGGTAACCCAGGCCGATCATCAGCGCAATGACCAGCGGCGGCAGGAACAGATGGCGGATCAGGCGAGGTTTCACGGCGAGTGATGGCGGTGCGGCGCGATAAAGGGTGGGGTCGCATTTCATCACAGAAGCCTTGGGTCAACCACAACACAAATCTACAAGCCAACTCCGATCCCTTGTGGGAGCGGTGTTTTTAGTGCTGCAGGATTTTCTCAAGGAAATGCTGCGCGCGTTCGGAGCGGGCACTGATGTCGCCGAAGAACTCTTCTTTCTTGCAGTCCTCGATGATCTGGCCCTGGTCCATGAAGATCACCCGGTTCGCCACTTTGCGGGCGAAGCCCATTTCGTGGGTCACGCACATCATGGTCATGCCTTCGTGGGCCAGTTGCACCATCACGTCGAGCACTTCGTTGACCATTTCCGGGTCAAGGGCCGAGGTCGGTTCGTCGAACAGCATCACCACCGGGTCCATCGCCAGGGCACGGGCAATCGCCACGCGTTGCTGCTGGCCGCCGGAGAGCTGGCCCGGGTGCTTGTGGGCGTGGGCCGAGAGACCGACCCGCTCAAGCAGTTGCAGGCCTTTCTTGGTGGCTTCTTCCTTGCTGCGGCCCAGCACCTTGATCTGCGCGATGGTCAGGTTTTCGGTGATGGTCAGGTGCGGGAACAGCTCGAAATGCTGGAACACCATGCCCACGCGCGAACGCAGTTTCGGCAGGTTGGTCTTCGGGTCGGCGATGGAGGTGCCATCGACCACGATGTCGCCTTTCTGGAACGGCTCCAGGGCGTTCACGCATTTGATCAGCGTGGATTTGCCCGAACCCGATGGCCCGCACACCACCACAACTTCACCCTTGCTGACCTCGGTGCTGCAATTGGTCAGTACCTGGAAGTCCCCATACCACTTGTTGATGTTCTTGATAGAGATCATACGGCGAACCTTTTTTGCAGACGCTTGACCAGCAGCGAGGCGGCAAAGCTGATTGTGAAGTACACGAGACCTGCGACGATCAGGAACTCATTGGAGCGGCCGATGATGTCGCCATTGGCCCGCGAAGCATTGAGGAAGTCCACCAGGCCGACCGTGTAGACCAGCGAGGTGTCCTGAAACAGGATGATGCTCTGTTGCAGCAGCAGCGGGGTCATCTTGCGAAATGCCTGGGGCAGGATGATCAGGCGCATGGTCTGGCCATAGTTCATGCCCAGTGCCTGTGCCGCGCCCATCTGGCCCTTGGGGATCGACTGCACGCCGGCCCGCACGATTTCGCAGAAGTACGCCGCCTCGAACATCATGAACGCCACGACGCAAGAACCGAATGCACCGATCGGCGTGTCTTCGCCGGTGATCCAGCGCAGCACGAACGGCACCGCCAGGTAGAACCAGGTGATGACCAGCAGCAGCGGAATCGAGCGGAAATAGTTGACGTAGGCGCCGGCGATGTTGGAGATCAGCTTGTTGTGGGACAGGCGCATCAGCGCCAGGATCGTCCCCAGGATGATCCCGCCGACCACGCCCATGGCCATCAGCTTGAGGGTCATGACCATGCCGTTCCACAAGCCGGGAATGGCCGGTATGACGCCAGTGAAATCGAATTCCATCATTTACCCCCCACGGAGATCAGGCCGGGCACCGCGACTTTCTTCTCGACCATGCGCATGAGCAGCATCAGGCTCATGTTCAGGGTGAAGTAGATCAGCGTCGCCAGGGTGAAGGCTTCGAACAGGTTGGCGGAGAACTCGGCGGTCTGCTTGGTCTGCGCGAGCAGCTCCATCAGCCCGATCAGCGAGGCCACGGAGGAGTTCTTGAAGACGTTGAGGAATTCCGAGGTAAGCGGCGGAATGATGATCCGATAGGCCTGGGGCAGCAGCACGTTCCAGTAGATCTGCGGCAGCTTGAAACCCATGGCTCGGGCGGCGGATTCCTGGCCGCGCGGCAGCGCCTGGATACCGGTGCGCACTTGTTCGCAGACTCGGGCGGCGGTGAACAGGCCCAGGCACACGACGACGCTCAGGTAGGCCGAGGTGGTCGGGTTCAGGTCCTGCTTGTACCACTCCTGCATATCGGCGGGCAGCAGGTCCGGCACCAGGAAGTACCAGATGAACAGCTGAACCAGCAGCGGCACATTACGGAAGAGTTCCACGTAGCAGGTGGCGATCCCCGACACCAGCCGGTTCGGCACGGTGCGCATCACGCCGAGCACCGAGCCCAGCAGCAGGGCGATGATCCAGGCCACGACGGCGATGGCGATGGTCCAGCCCAGGCCGGCCAGGTACCAGTCGAGATAAATCTCGCTGCCCACGCCGGTGGACTTGAAGAACACGCCCCAGTCCCAGTTGTAATTCATTAGGGTCTCCCCTCAGATCGTTCGAGATACAAATGCCCGCCTGGGGAAGCTCCGTTCCCGCCCGGCTTGGAGGCCAGGCACACGCGATCGGCTCGACAGCCACCGGTTCGAGTGTTTTCCAAATTTGCCAGCAGGGAGTGACCATCCCCTGAAAGGGCCGGGCCCCTTCAGGAGATAAGGTTAGTCAGAAATCAGGATTTCTTGTCGTCAGCCGCTTTATCGGTTGGCTTGGCGATCAATGCCTTGAGTTCGTCGCTCATCGGGAAGTTCAGGTTCAGGCCTTTTGGCGGGATAGGTTGCATGAACCATTTTTCGTAGATCTTGTTGATCTCGCCCGAAGCGTAGGTGGCCTTGATGGCGTCATCCACAGCCTTTTTGAACGGCTCGTCGCCCTTGCGCATCATGCAGCCGTAGATTTCGTAGGACTGTGGTGTACCGGTCACGGCCCAGTCGTCGGCTTTCTTGGCCTTGGCGGCTTCGCCGGCCAGCAGGGCGTCGTCCATCATGAAGGCAACGGCACGGCCGCCTTCGAGCATCTGGAAGGACTCGCCATGGTCCTTGGCGGAGATGACGTTCATGCCCATTTGCTTGTCGGCGTTCATGGACTTGAGGAGGCGCTCGGACGTGGTGCCGGCGGTGGTCACGACGTTCTTGCCCTTGAGGTCGTCGAAATCCTTGTACTTGGAATCTTTCTTGGTCAGCAGCCGAGTGCCGATCTCGAAGATGCCAACGGAGAAGTCAACCTGCTGCTGACGCTCGACGTTGTTGGTGGTGGAGCCGCATTCCAGGTCCACGGTGCCGTTCTGCACCAGCGGGATACGGGTTTGCGAGGTGACCAGGTTGTACTTGACCTGCAGGTTGGGCAGGTCCAGGTCTTTCTTGATCGCTTCGACGACTTTCAGCTGGATGTCGTGGGAGTAGCCGACCGGCTTGCCGGAGGCGTCCGCGATGTAGGAGAACGGAATGGAAGCGTCGCGATGCCCAAGCGTAATGACGCCGGACTCTTTGATCTTTTTCAGTGTGCCGGTCAGTTCGGCTGCGAAAACCGGAGTGCTGATCAGAGCGGCAGCAATGGCTGCGCCCAGGAGATGGGGAACGATACGCATCGATGTTTCCTCGACATTGTTTTTTTTATTTCGGCCGGTTCGTCGGCCCTGAGTACTTCGAGATACCTGGCAGCTCCTGGTGTGTTGGCGTACAGGCATTCGTCTCCAGAAGTGTAGAGCATGACTCGTGCCAGGCCAGGGTGGTCTGTTTAACTTGTTGTTTTAAATGGTGATTAATGTTTTGTTTCAGGTTTTAGGCGGGCTGTTTTATCCGGTTAGCCGAACTGACTGGCGGGTCGTGTTCGGAAAACCGAATGGCTTGAGCGTGCCCCCCGATTCATTGTGGGAGCGAGCTTGCTCGCGATAGCGGTGTGTCAGTCCCATGGATGTTGAATGTGCTGGCCTCATCGCGAGCAAGCTCGCTCCCACAGGGGCATCGGTGGACGCCAGATAGCAAAAAGCCCCTGAATCGCTGGATTCAGGGGCTTTGGGGGTTGCGGGATATCGGTCAGGCCGCTTCGATCTTGCGACGGTTGTGCTCGACCTTATCCAGGTATTGCTGCAGCTTCTCCTGCTCGGCCGGGGTGGTGAACAAGCCCAGCTTGCTGCGGCGCGACAGGATGTCCTGGGCATCGATGGCCCACTCGTCGCTGCACAGATAATCGACTTCGCGGGTGTAGAGGCCGGCGCCGAGGTGTTCGCCCAGGTCGCCCAGGTCATGCACGCCTTCGAGCATGCGCCAGGTACGGCTGCCATAAGTGGTGGCCCAGCGGCGGGCGATGTCGGTCGGCAGCCAGTCGAACTTGTCCCGCAACGCCGAGCACAGCGCTTGCGGGGTGGTCATGTTTTCGCCGCCGGGGAGGGCCTCTACGGCGGTCCAGCTTCCGCGCATCTGCGTGAAGTAGGGCGCCAATTGCGCCATGGCCGATTCGGCCAACTTGCGATAAGTGGTCAACTTGCCGCCGAACACCGACAGCAAGGGCGCTTCTTCGCCGCCACCGGAAAGCGCCAGGGTGTAGTCCCGGGTGACGGCCGACGGGTTGTCGGACTCGTCGTTGCACAGCGGACGTACGCCGGAATAGCTGTGCAGGATATCGTCGCGGCTGATCTGCTTCTTGAAGTGGGCGTTGACCACCTTCAGCAGGTAATCGGTTTCGCCTTCGGTGATCGTTACCTTGGCCGGGTCACCGGTGTATTCCCGATCAGTTGTGCCGATCAAGGTGAACTGGTTCAGATACGGAATAGTGAACACGATGCGCTGATCTTCGTTTTGCAGAATGTGCGCGTGCTCGCCTTCGTAGAGTTTCGGCACGATCAGGTGGCTGCCCTGGATCAGGCGGATACCGTAGGGCGACTCCATCTTCAGATCGTCGCGAATGAACTTGGCGACCCAAGGACCGGCGGCGTTCACCAGCGCCTTGGCGCGGATCGAAAACAGGCTGCCGTCGGCGCGTTCCAGGTGCAAGTGCCACAGGCCTTTGCTGCGGCGGGCGTTCACACAGCGGGTGCGGGTGTGGACATGTGCGCCTTTTTCCCGGGCGGCCATGGCGTTGAGCACCACCAGTCGCGCATCGTCGACCCAGCAGTCGGAATATTCGAAGCCTTTGGTGATTTCGCTTTTCAATGCGCTGTCGGCACCGAATTTCAGGCTTTTGGAGCCTGCGAGCTGTTCACGTTTGCCCAGGTGATCGTAGAGGAACAGGCCGGCGCGAATCATCCAGGCCGGGCGCAGGTGCGGGCGGTGGGGCAGCACGAAGCGCATTTGCTTGACGATGTGCGGGGCCTTGGTCAGCAGCACTTCGCGTTCGGCCAGTGCTTCGCGCACCAGGCGGAACTCGTAATGTTCGAGGTAGCGCAGGCCACCGTGGATCAGCTTGCTGCTGGCCGACGAGGTATGGCTGGCCAGGTCGTCCTTTTCACAAAGGAACACCGAAAGACCGCGACCGGCAGCGTCCGCGGCAATCCCCACGCCATTGATACCGCCGCCAATGACGGCGACGTCATAGATCTCGGCGAGAGGGGGCGTAGGCAAGGTAGAAGTGGGCATCGGCTGGCCTCGGGTTCTTTTCGTAATATTTGAATTCGAACATAAATGTTCATTTGCGAAAATACTAGCCCATAAAGACGGCAACAGCCAGCCGTCTTTGATTGAAAATACTGATCAAAGGAAAGTGAAAGGAAAATTTTCGAAGAAATTAGGGCGTGGGGGCAGGCTTGGGGAAATGGCACCGGCGACACGGATAGCGCATCGCCGGGGCTTGCTTGGTATCAACTGCGGCTGACTTGCAGGACGGCGGAAAGCGAATGTATGAGAACGTTTTCATCATTACCCGTGTAGTAGGTAATGCGTACTTCTCCGCCATCCTCGGTCAGGTCCAGGATAGGGCGAACAATGACTACAGAGAGATCAGGGCCTACCCCAAAGCGCTCCATATAGATCACTCTGCCGTCGCGTCCATAGCTTGTCCATCGAGCGTCAATAACCACAAGTCGGGGGAAAAGAACAGTGAGCCCGGGGGCGGCGATCTGGTCCGGGTCCAGCAGGCCATCAGCTGCCGCGGGCACAGTAGGAGGTGGGTTCGACGGGGTTGATGCCCAGGAGACTACAAAATACAGTCCGGTAATCGCCGACTCCTTCTTCGTACCACCGGAAGCCGGAAAAACCTCGTAGCTGACCTGAGGGCGCGCTATATCACCTCCCGCAGGCGTGCCTGGGTCTGCCAGTAGAACGCTCTTGGGCACAATGAAATCCAGAAAGCGCTCCGTATCTCTTACGGATAACTTCGTGTAGTAACTGCTCGCTTCATGACTGCCTCGCCATAACAGCTGGACCGTGTCGTTTTTTGCCATTTCCGGATAGACCGCCACGCGGACCACAACCCCTGAGTCAGGAACCGCGGGCAAATCCAGCACCCCCGACTCTGGAGGGACGTCCATGACCATCGGACGATCAAGAAGATGGATGCCGGGAAGATAACGCAGGCTTTTTATCGGATCGTTCATAGTAGTAGCTCCACACACTCAAGTTATGGCAGCTACTACGTGCCGTGGTCATTTGGTTAACGCCCGCTCGGCTGGTGCGCAGCGGATCTCCAAACGAACGCAGGAATGAGAGGGCACAAACCCAATGTCAGGGTCTGTCAGCAAATCTGGTATTCGACAGCTTGGCTACTTTCAAACTAGCAGAATTTTCAGGCCCGTAACGCTGGAGGGATAGATGGCAGTCAGACCACCTCCAGCCGAATCTTGTGCTGGCTCAACAACTGCGCCAGGGCCGGCACCGGTTGCTGGTCGGTCACCAGGCAATCGATCAGGCTGATGGGGCCCAGGCGGACCATGGCATTGCGTCCGAACTTGCTGGAGTCCGCGGCCAACAGCACTTGCCGGGCGTTGGCGATGATGGCTTGGGAAACCCGCACTTCCTGGTAGTCGAAGTCCAGCAGGCTGCCGTCTTCATCGATCCCGCTGATGCCCACCAGGGCGAAGTCGACCTTGAACTGGTTGATGAAGTCGACGCTGGCCTGGCCCACCACGCCGCCGTCACGCCGTACGTTGCCGCCGGCGATCAGGACTTCGAAGTCGTCCTTGGCGCTGAGGATCGAAGCCACGTGCAGGTTGTTGGTGATGACCTTCAGATGGTTGTGATTGAGCAGGGCCCGGGCGATGGATTCGGTGGTGGTGCCGATGTTGATGAACAGCGAGGCGTGATCGGGGATCTGGGCGGCGATGGCTTCGGCGATGCGTTGTTTTTCGTCGCGCATCTGGTCGGCGCGCATGGCGTAGGCGGTGTTTTCCACGCTTGAATCGTAGGCGGCGCCGCCGTGGTAGCGGCGCAGCAGGTTCACTTCCGCCAGTTGGTTGATGTCGCGGCGGATGGTTTGCGGAGTGACAACGAATAACTGCGCCATTTCCTCGATGCTGACATAGCCGCGTTCGCGGACCAGTTCGAGGATTTGCTGCTGGCGGGGAGGCAGATTCATGGGGCTTCCTTTGGGCTGCCATACAAAATTTGCCCATGATGCCGCAGGAATCCACTCCCGACCAGTTTCAGAACCTTATCAGGCTTTATTCAGCGTCTTCATGGGGCTCCCAATCGCGGGTGCGGCTGACCGCTTTCTGCCAGCCGGCATAGAGTTTTTCTTTCGCCGCCTCGTCCAGTTGCGGTTCGAATTCGCGCTCGATCACCGCTTTGCCGCGCAGTTCTTCCAGGCTGCCCCAGAAGCCGCACGCCAGGCCGGCCAGGTACGCCGCACCCAGGGCCGTGGTTTCACGCATTTTCGGCCGCTCGACCTGGGTGCCGAGGATGTCGGCCTGGAACTGCATCAGGAAGTTGTTCGCCACCGCGCCACCGTCGACGCGCAGGGCCCTGAGGCGTTCACCCGAATCCTGTTGCATGGCGTCGAGTACGTCGCGGGTCTGGTAGGCAATCGACTCCAGTGCTGCGCGAATGATGTGATCGACCCGTACGCCGCGGGTCAGGCCAAACAGTGCGCCACGGGCATAGGGGTCCCAATACGGCGCGCCCAGGCCGGTGAAGGCGGGCACCAGGTACACACCGTTGCTGTCCTTGACCTTGTTGGCAAAGTATTCGGTATCCAGGGCGTCGTTGATGATCTTCAGTTCATCGCGCAGCCACTGGACGGTGGAGCCGCCGTTGAATACAGCGCCCTCCAGGGCGTAGGCCACTTCGCCACGGGGGCCGCAGGCGATGGTGGTGAGCATGCCATGATTGGATTTCACGGCCTTTTTCCCGGTGTTCATCAGCAGGAAGCAGCCGGTGCCGTAGGTGTTTTTCGCCTGGCCCGGCTCCACGCACATCTGCCCGAACAGGGCGGCCTGCTGGTCGCCGGCGATGCCGCCGATGGCGATACCGCTTTTGGTGCGGCCATAGATTTCCGAGGACGACTTCACTTCCGGGAGCATTTCCCGGGGGATGTCGAGGATCTCGAGCATCTTCGCGTCCCATTCCAGCGAGTGGATGTTGAAAAGCAGGGTGCGCGAGGCGTTGGTGTAGTCGGTGACGTGGACCTTGCCACCGGTGAATTTCCAGATCAGCCAGCTATCGACCGTGCCGAACAGCAGCTCACCGTTGCGCGCACGCTCGCGGCTGCCTTCGACGTTGTCCAGGATCCACTTGAGCTTGGTGCCGGAGAAGTACGGGTCGGTGACCAGGCCGGTGGTCTGGCTGATGTATTGCTCGTGGCCGTCGCGCTTGAGCTGTTGGCAGATCTCGGTACTGCGGCGGCACTGCCAGACGATGGCGTTGTAGATCGGCCGGCCGGTGGTCTTGTCCCAGACCACGGTGGTTTCCCGCTGGTTGGTGATGCCGATGGCGGCCACCTGGTCATGGTGCAGGCCGGCCTGGGCCAGCGCTTCGACCATGACCGCACTCTGGGTGGCGAAGATTTCCATCGGGTCGTGTTCGACCCAGCCGGCCTGCGGGTAATGTTGGGCGAATTCGCGTTGGGCGGTGCAGACCACATTGGCGTCACGGTCGAAGATGATCGCGCGCGAGCTGGTCGTACCCTGGTCGAGGGCAATGATGTAGTTCTTGTTCTGGATATCGGTCATGTCGATTGCCTCGGGTCTTTCATAAAGGGAGACGTAAAAGAAGCCACGGCGCAGGCTTCGAATGGCAGGGCCTGCGCCGACTGTTTCAGGATGTTCTGGGCTTGCCGTCAATGGCCGGTTCTGCATCCTTTGTAGCTGTTACAGCGCTGGGCAGGTGGCGGGCAATCAGCCCGCGATAGGCCGCAGCACCGAGGCACGCACCCACGATCGGTGCAAAAATCGGAACCAGGAAGTACGGGATGTCGCGTCCACCCGTGAGGGAAATTTCACCCCAGCCTGCGAAGAAAGTCATCAGTTTAGGACCGAAGTCCCGCGCCGGGTTCATCGCAAAGCCCGTCAGCGGCCCCATGGAGCTGCCGATCACGGCTATCAACAGGCCTATCAACAAGGGGGCCAGTGGACCACGGGGCAAACCGTTGTTGTCATCGGTCAGGGACATGATCACCCCCATCAGGATGGCGGTGATGATCGCTTCCACGAGGAAGGCTTGGCCAGTGGAGAGTGCCGCGTGCGGGTAGGTGGAGAACACCGAAGCCAGTTCGAGGCTCATTTCGGTGCCGCGAACCATGTGCCGGGACTGTTCGAAATCGAAGAATAGATTGCTGTACAGCGTGTAGACCAGAAGGGCGCCGCAGAAAGCACCGGTCACTTGGGACACTATATAGAAAGGCAGCTTGCGCTTTTCGAAGTCGGTGAACATGCACAGGGCGATGCTGACGGCGGGGTTGAGGTGGGCGCCGGAAATGCCTGCGCTCAGATAGATCGCCATGCTGACGCCGACGCCCCAGATGAGGCTGATTTCCCACAAACCGAAGCTCGCACCCGCGACCTTGAGCGCCGCGACGCAGCCGGTGCCGAAAAAAATCAGCAGGCCAGTTCCCAGGAATTCCGCCAGGCATTGGCTGGACAGGGACGGCTGTTGTAAAGCAGTTGTCATTCAAACCTCGGTTTTTTGTTGTTTTGCAGCGCGTTCAGTACAGCACGATTACGCGATTTCCACCGAGGCAGGATCCCCATCCTGAACTCGGGTTGCTGTTTGAGACATGTAATGTGGCTTTCAGTTTCGAAAAAATATAGACAAGAAACGCTGGTGTCAAAGGTCGAAAGTGAACCATTGGTCACATTTCAACTATTCGTGCTGTGAATGACTCTCCCCTTGGCGATGCGTCACCGATAGAGGCAGCGCAGCCGCAAAGCCTTTTCAGAGGCGATGGCTTAGAATCCGCTCACTCTTTTTTGATTTCCTTATCAGGAGCGGTCATGACACCCGCGTTGGATCTGCTTAAGAAAGTACGCGCCGAACATCGCATCCACAGTTATGAACACGATCCCAAGGCCGCCTCCTATGGCTTGGAGGCGGCGGAAAAGCTCGGGCTGGATCCGGCGCAGGTGTTCAAGACGTTGTTGGCGGCCAGTGAAAAAGGTGAGCTGTTGGTGGCGGTAGTGCCCGTGGCCGGGAGCCTGGATTTGAAAGGCCTGGCCCACGCCGCCGGCGTGAAAAAGGTCGAGATGGCCGACCCGGCCGCCGCGCAGCGTTCGACCGGTTATTTGCTCGGCGGTATCAGCCCGCTGGGGCAGAAGAAGCGTTTGCGCACGTTTATCGACAATTCCGCACAGCCACTCGCCAGCATGTTCGTCAGTGCGGGGCGGCGTGGGTTGGAAGTCGAGTTGGCGCCTTCGGTATTGAAGGAACACACCGCGGCGGTGTTTGCTGATATCGGGCGTGCTTGATAGAGCAGGGTGGCCGCTGCGCAGCCTGTAGGGTGAAAATTCTGCTGATCTGTCACTGGATAATCCGTGTCGCTACACCCCATGCTGGCGCATCAGAAAAATAAGGAGAAGTGCCATGCAGCTTGCGTTTCATCAGGTCGATGCGTTCAGTGACCGGCCGTTCGGCGGCAACCCGGCGATGATCTACCGGCTCGACGGCTGGCTGGCGGACGACCTGATGCAGAAGATCGCCGCCGAGCATAACCTGGCTGAAACCGCGTTCCTGGTGCGTGAAGGTCAGCATTGGCATATCCGCTGGTTCACCCCCACCACCGAAGTCCCGCTATGCGGTCACGCCACGTTGGCCAGCGCTTATGTGCTGTTCGAGGTCTATCACGAAACCGTCGAGCGCCTGGATTTCATCTGCCGGTCCGGTTCGTTGAGCGTGACGCGTGAGGGTGATCGGCTGTGGTTGGATTTTCCGGCCGTCGTGCCTGCCGAGCTGGGCGTGTCCCTGGCCGTGCAGAGTGCCTTGGGCGTCGAGGCGGTGGATGTGCTGAGTTCCAACGAGTTGTTCGTGGTGCTGGAATCGGAGCAAGCGGTGCTCGATTGCAAGCCGGACATGGTGGCCCTGGCAAAACTGCCCTGGCCCGGCGCTATCGTCACCGCGCCGGGGAGCAAGCATGATTTTGTCTCGCGCTATTTTGCCCCGGCGATCGGCATCAACGAAGACCCGGTGACCGGCTCGACCCACTGCAGCCTGATTCCCTATTGGTCCAAGCGCCTGGGCAAGCACGGACTGACGGCTTATCAGTGTTCGGCCAGGGGCGGGGCATTGTTTTGCCGGTTGGAGGGTGAACGGGTGAAGATCGGCGGGAACGCGACGTTGGTGGCCAGCGGGACGTTGATGCTGCACTCAAGTCAATGACATCAAAATGCGGGAGCGAGCTTGCTCGCGATAGCGGTGGTTCGGCCTGCACTGATGCTGAATGTGGCTATGTCATCGCGAGCAAGCTCGCTCCCACAGGATTTGTGGATGACAGTCGATTTGTGCCTGTTGAAAATTTCCATGTGGGAGCGAGCTTGCTCGCGATAGCGCTGGTTCAGCCTGCATCGATGCTGAATGTGTCCGCTCCCACAATGATTAGCTGGCCGCGCTGTAGCGTCGGACACCGCTGTCCACTGGTGGGATATGCGCCGCAGTGCTGCCCGAGGCCTGGAACAGCACCAGGTGTTCAGCCGCCACGCGGATGCCGACGGCGGCGCCGACCTGATGGTCGGCATGGCTGGGGAAGATCGATTCCAGTTGCGCACCTGTGGGTAATTGCAGGCGGTACAAGGTTGAAGCACCCAGGAAGGTCTTGCCAACGATTCTGGCAGTAAGCGGGCTGTCCGAGGCGTAGACGATGTCGTCTGGCCGCAGCAGCACGTCCACCGCGCCGCCGATGGGCCAAGTGTAGGCCCGGTTGCCGCGCAGCAGGCCAAGCTCGGTCTGTACCGATTCCGGGCTGTCGAGCTGGCCGCGAATGAAGTAGCCCTGGCCAACGAAACTGGCGACGAATGGCGTCAGTGGTTCGTGATACAGGTTGTAGGGCGTGTCCCACTGTTCCAGGCGACCTTCCCTGAATACGCCGACATGGTCACTCACGGCGAAGGCTTCTTCCTGGTCGTGGGTGACCAGGATCGCGCTGGTGCCGCGGGCCTTGAGAATGTCCCGCACTTCATGGCTGAGCTTGCGGCGCAGCTCGCCATCGAGGTTGGAGAACGGTTCATCGAGCAACAGCAGCTGCGGTTCCGGCGCCAGCGCACGGGCCAGGGCCACGCGCTGCTGTTGTCCGCCGGACAGTTCATGGGGAAAACGCTTGCCCAGGTGTTTCAGGTTGACCAGTTCCAGCAATTCTTCGACGACGCGGTCCTTGTTCGGATGCTTGCGGATGCCAAAGGCAATGTTCTGGGCCACGCTCAGGTGGGGGAACAGGGCGTAGTCCTGGAACACCATGCCGATGCGGCGTTTTTCCGGGGCCAGGGTGAAGCCGGCGCGGGAGATGGTTTCCCCGGCCAACTGGATTTCACCCTCGTGCACCGGTTCGAAGCCGGCAATGGCGCGCAAGGTTGTGGTCTTGCCGCACCCGGACGAACCGAGCAGGCAACCGATATCACCGGCATTGAGGTGCAGGTTGAGGTTCTGCACGACCCGCTGGTCCTGATAACCGCAGGCCAGGTTGTGCAAGTTCAGCAGCAAGGCGTGGCTCATGCGTGGTGATACGCCGGCTCGACCAGGAACTCGAGCAAGGCCTTTTGCGCATGCAGGCGATTCTCGGCCTGGTCCCAGGCTACCGAACGCGGGTCATCCAGCAGGTCCATGCTGATCTCCTCGCCACGGTGGGCCGGCAGGCAGTGCATGAACAACACGTCGGCATCCGCCAGGTCGAGCAGGGCCCGGTTGACCTGCAATGGCGCGAACAACTCCAGGCGCCTGGCGGTTTCTTCTTCCTGGCCCATGGAGGTCCAGACGTCGGTGCTCACCAGGTGCGCACCGGCCACGGCCTGTTTCGGGTCACGGACGATGGACACCCGGTCCCCGGCCTTGGCCAGCAACTCGGCATTGGGGTCAAAACCTTCGGGGCAGGCGACGCGCAGTTGGAAGTCGAATTGCATCGCCGCTTCTATATAGCTGTTGCACATGTTGTTGCCATCGCCGATCCAGGCCACGGTCTTGCCCTGGATCGAGCCACGGTGCTCGAGGAAGGTCTGCATGTCGGCCAGCAACTGGCAGGGGTGCAGGTCGTCGGACAGGCCGTTGATCACCGGTACGCGGGAATGGGCCGCGAACTCGGTCAGGGTGCTGTGGGCAAAGGTACGGATCATCACCGCGTCCAGCATGCTCGACATGACGATGGCGCAATCGCCGATGGGTTCGCCACGGCCCAGTTGGGTGTCGCGGGGCGACAGGAAAATCGCCTGGCCGCCCAGTTGGATCATGCCGGCTTCGAAAGAGATGCGGGTGCGGGTCGATGATTTCTCGAAGATCATCCCCAGCACGCGGTTTTTCAAGGGCTCGAACAGTACGCCGCGATTACGCAGGTCCTTGAGCTCCACGCCTCGACGGATCACGCCGAGCAACTCATCGGGCGTGAAATCCATCAGGGAGAGAAAGTGCCTTGCGCTCATGATTGACTACCTTTTTGTAACTGACCGCAGATGCTCAAAGCCTTGTTTAATGAAAAAACGGGCGAGACCTGCGGCAAAAGCCGCACGGGGCGACGAAAATAGGGGAAGGCGCGATATTGACATTAAATGTCGCGTCTTACCAATAGGGCTACGGTTTTTGGGGATTTCAGCGAAGCCATCACGCGAATGCGATGACGTATTTGAGGCCGGTTTCCTGACTGCAGCGGCCCATTTGTACACTGGCGCTGCTCGGCTTGGCAATCAAGCGCGGCCGGGCGCGCCATGGATGGTGGCGGTTTATGCCATGTCCTTCGACTCTTGCGCCTGCCTGCTGGTGGTTGTGAAACATTTCCTAATGCAAAGGCCTGGGTTATAAATGAGCCTCAGCGGCACAGGAGCCCGAAATGGATTCGAAAGAGCGACAATTGATGGAATTGCTGGGGCTGACCGCACGCTCGCTGACCCACCTGACGGCATCGGTGACGTCCATGTCATTCGAATTGCTGCGCAGCGATGATGAAGTGACCAAGGCCGCAGGCCGCCGGATGATCGATCGCATGGCCACGATCAGCAGCGGCCTCGACGAGCATTGGCGATTGATTGGCGAACTGACCGGTGTGCCCATCGCCCAGGAGGAAGTGGAAACCGTCGAGGAAATCCAACTCCTGGCACCGCCCCCCGAGGGCCCTTGATGGCACTTCATCGGCGGGCCTGATGCCCGGCAATTCACAGGACGAACGTCGCTGGCGCTGCCGGGAAGCACGGGCCATAGTTTTGTTCCCGCGGCCGAAAGTGCCCGCCACGAATAAAACAGAGACTGGCCATGACCAAGACTCTCCACCACCGTGCGTGCCATCTGTGTGAAGCCATTTGCGGCTTGACCCTCGAAACCACCGAAACCGACGGCCAGGGCCTGGCGATCACCTCGATCAAGGGCGATGCGCTGGACACCTTCAGTCGCGGACACATCTGCCCCAAGGCAGTGGCCCTGCAGGATATCCAGAACGATCCGGACCGCCTGCGCCAACCCATGCAGCGCATCGGCAACGAATGGCACCCCATCGCATGGGACGACGCCTTCGCATTGGTGGCCGCGCGCCTGGCGGATATCCAGGCGCGCCACGGCCAGAACGCGGTGGCGGTCTACCAGGGCAACCCCAGCGTGCATAACTATGGGCTGATGACCCACAGCAACTATTTCCTGGGCCTGTTGAAGACCCGCAGCCGTTTCTCGGCAACCTCGGTGGACCAACTGCCCCATCACCTGACCAGCCACCTGATGTACGGCCACGGCTTGCTACTGCCGATTCCGGACATCGATCACACCGACTTCATGCTGATCCTGGGCGGCAACCCATTGGCCTCCAACGGCAGCATCATGACCGTGCCGGACGTGGAGAAGCGTCTCAAGGCGATCCAGGCCCGTGGCGGCAAAGTGGTGGTGGTCGATCCGCGCCGCAGCGAAACGGCGGCCATTGCCGACCAGCATGTCTTCGTGCGTCCCGGTGGCGATGCCGCGCTGCTGTTTGGCTTGCTCAATACCCTGTTCAGCGAAGGCCTGACCCGTGACAGCCACCTGCCGGTGGACGGCCTGGATGAGGTGCGCGCGGCCGTTGCTGCTTTCACGGCTGAAGCGATGAGCCCGCTCTGTGCGGTGCCGGCCGCGCAGATCCGTCAATTGGCCCGGGACTTCGCCGCCGCCCCGTCAGCGGTGTGCTACGGGCGGATGGGGGTGTCGACCCAGGCGTTCGGTACGCTGTGCCACTGGCTGATCCAGGTGATCAACCTGGTGACCGGCAATCTGGATCGGGTGGGCGGTGCGCTGTGTACCGAGCCGGCGGTGGATCTGGTGGCGACCACCTCGGGCGGGCATTTCAATCGTTGGCAGAGCCGGGTCTCCGGGCGTCCCGAGTACGCAGGGGAGCTGCCGGTGTCGGCCCTGGCCGAGGAGATGCTGACCGAGGGCGAAGGCCAGATTCGGGCGCTGGTCACCGTGGCCGGCAACCCGGTGCTGTCTACACCCAACGGGCGGCAGTTGGAGCAGGCCCTGGATGGGCTGGAGTTCATGGTCAGTGTCGATCTGTACATCAACGAAACCACCCGCTACGCCGACCTGATCCTGCCCTCGACCTCGGCGCTGGAAAACGATCATTACGACACCACCTTCAACCTGTTCGCGGTGCGCAACGTGACCCGTTTCAACCGGGCGATCCTGCCCAAGCCCGAGGGGGCGCTGCACGACTGGGAGATCTTTGTCGGCCTGGCCAAGGCCTTCGCTGCCCACACCGGCAAAGAGCTCAAGCCGACCATGCCGCCGGCGCAGATGATCGATCTTGGCCTGCGCAGCGGAGCGTATGGCGATGCCTCGCCGCACAAACTGTCTCTGGCGACCTTGTTCGACCATCCCCATGGCATCGACCTCGGCGCACTCAAGCCGAACCTGGCCCCGCGCTTGAAAACCGAAAACCAGCGGGTGCAGGCCGCGCCGGCGGTGATTCTTGCCGACCTTGCGCGCTTTGCCGCGTTGCAGGCGCCAGAACCGGATGAGTTGCTGATGATTGGTCGCCGCCATGTGCGCAGCAACAACTCCTGGATGCATAACTTCCATCGACTGGTGAAAGGCAAGCCGCGTCATCAATTACTGATGCACCCGGATGACCTCGCCTCCCGCGGCCTTGCCGACGGGCAGCGCGTGACGGTCAGCTCGCGGGTGGGGGCCATCGAAGTCGAGGTACTGGGCAGCCTGGACATGATGAAAGGCGTGGTCAGCCTGCCCCACGGCTGGGGCCATGCCCGGCCGGGCGTGCAGATGACCATTGCCAGTGGGCAGCCGGGATCCAGCGCCAATGACCTGACCGATGATTGCCAGCTCGATGAGTTGTCCGGTAACGCGGCGCTCAACGGTGTACCGGTGAAGGTGGCGACTGCGTAAAATTGTCTCTGAGCAGCACGTTCTGCTTTCCGTTACAATGCGCCACCGTGTCGACAACTGACGTCGCAAAGTTTAAGCCGAGGTGCTCCGTGGATATCATCGAAACGATTAAAGACCAGATTGCCAACAACACCATCCTGCTTTACATGAAAGGCTCGCCGAACGCGCCACAGTGCGGTTTCTCGGCCAAGGCTGCTCAGGCTGTGATGGCGTGTGGCGAGAAGTTTGCTTACGTGGACATCCTGCAGAACCCGGAAATCCGCGCCAACCTGCCCAAGTACGCCAACTGGCCAACCTTCCCGCAATTGTGGGTGGGCGGTGAGCTGGTCGGTGGTAGCGACATCATGACCGAGATGGCCGCCGACGGTTCCTTGCAGGCCACGATCAAGGCTGCGGTAGAAAAAGCGTCCGCGAACAAGACCGAAGCCTGATCCATGGAAGCCTGTTCACCACGCCGGTTGTGGTGAACGGGAAACCTTGTGGGAGCGAGCTTGCTCGCGATAGTGGTGTGTCAGTCAGCATTTTTATATCTGATCCACCGCCATCGCGAGCAAGCTCGCTCCCACAGTGGTTTTGAGTAGGGCCTGGGAGAATCCAGGCAATAAAAAGCCCCGCCTCTCGAAAGAGGGCGGGGCTTTTTAGTGGCCTGCTGCCGGGGAAGGTTACTCTTCGCCCATCTGCGATTGCAGGTAGTTCTCCAGACCGACTTTGTCGATCAGGCCCAGTTGGGTTTCCAGCCAGTCGATGTGCTCTTCCTCGGATTCGAGGATGTCTTCCAGCAGTTCACGGCTACCGAAGTCGCCAACGCTTTCGCAATGGGCAATGGCGGCTTTCAGGTCGGCGTGGCCGGTGCGCTCGATGCGCAGGTCGCACTCGAGCATTTCCCGGGTGTGTTCGCCAATGTGCAGCTTGCCCAGGTCCTGGACGTTCGGCAGGCCTTCGAGAAACAGGATGCGCTTGATCAGCTTGTCCGCGTGTTTCATCTCGTCGATGGACTCGTGGTACTCGTGCTTGCCCAGCTTGTTCAGGCCCCAATCCTCGTACATGCGCGCATGCAGGAAGTATTGGTTGATCGCGACCAGCTCATTGGCAAGGATCTTGTTGAGATGCTGGATGACTGTAATGTCGCCTTTCATGATGAGGCCTGCCCTGTAATAGCTGTGTATAGGGCAGAGTTTGAGCCGCGTATTTATCAGTGTCAAACCTAAGTTATTGAATAATAAATGAAAATTAATCGGAATAAGAATGTTTGTGTTCCGCGTCTGGACGCTAAGCATTTGATTTACAGGCATAAAAAAACCGGACATTGAGTCCGGTTCCTTGAAAAGCTGTCTTTACGCGGCAGTAAATTCTACCGGGTAGGGGATCGAGGCCTGTGCCGTTTGCACCTTGGCGAGGGTTTCACGCACCACTTCCTTGGCCAGGCAGGCACATTTGCCGCATTGGCTGGCTACGCCGGTGGCCTGGCGGACTTCGCGATAGCTGCAGCAACCTTCATAGATCGCTTCGCGGATTTGTCCGTCGGTGACGCCAGTGCAGAGGCATACATACATAAGTGAGAACCGTCGCTGGTTGTGACTCAATTGAGACGGATCTTAATGTTAACGAGAATGATTGTCAAAGTGGTTTCTCAAGGTCTTGCGCCAGAGCGGTGCCAGGCTGACGAACGGTTTTTTCCTTGGGCAACGAAGGCGGCACGCAGCGGGGCGGCGATTTTTCGATACCACCGAAAAACCGTTGAAGACAGTCCAAATGCGCGGTGTATGATGGTCGGCCCTTGCAAGCGGGTTCGTGTCACAGGGCTGTCGCCTGAGGGTGGCAGGCTGGCCCGGACTTTGTTTTCACGCTAATTACATCAGGAGATATCCAATGAGCGTACTCGTAGGCAAACAAGCCCCTGACTTCACCGTGCCAGCCGTGCTTGGCAACGGCGAAATCGTCGACAGCTTCACCCTGTCCTCGGCCATCAAAGGCAAATACGGCCTGGTGTTCTTCTATCCGCTGGACTTCACCTTCGTCTGCCCGTCCGAGCTGATCGCACTGGATCACCGCATGGATGATTTCAAGGCGCGCAACGTTGAAGTGGTCGCTGTGTCGATCGACTCGCACTTCACTCACAACGCCTGGCGCAACACCCCGATCAACAATGGCGGTATCGGCCAGGTGAAATACACCATGGCTGCCGACATGAAGCACGAAATCGCCAAGGCCTACGACGTTGAGTCCGAAGGCGGCGTGGCCTTCCGTGGTGCCTTCCTGATCGACGACAAGGGCGTTGTCCGTTCGCAGATCATCAACGACCTGCCGCTGGGCCGTAACATGGAAGAGCTGATCCGTCTGGTCGACGCGCTGCAATTCCACGAAGAGCACGGCGAAGTCTGCCCGGCCAACTGGAAAAAAGGCGACAAGGGCATGACCGCATCGCCTGAAGGCGTTGCCGCTTACCTGGGCGAGCACAGCGACAAGCTGTAAGCGCCTCCAGGCATAAAAAAACCGGCCCTCGATGGGCCGGTTTTTTTATGGGTGTTCCAAACTTGTCGGCTGAAACACAGAACCCTGTGGTGAGGGGATTTATCTGTGGGAGCAAGGCTTGCCCGCGATGGCGGCGATGCGGTCTTCCAAGAACCGAGTCGCCTGTGTCGCGAGCAAGCCTTGCTCCCACAGAGTGGCACCGCCCCACATTGGCTCTGCTCTTTAGTCGTCGAAATCCTGCCAGCCGCCCATCTCTTTCCACCGGTTGACGATGCCGCAGAACAGCTCGGCGGTCTTCTCGGTGTCGTAGCGGGCCGAGTGCGCCTCACGACCATCGAAATCGATGTCGGCTGCCTGGCACGCTTTGGCCAGGACGGTCTGGCCATACGCCAGGCCAGCCAGGGTCGCGGTGTCGAAGCTGGAGAACGGGTGGAACGGGTTGCGCTTCATGTCCAGGCGCGCGACGGCGGCGTTGAGAAAGCCCAGGTCGAAGCTGCTGTTGTGGCCGACCAGGATTGCGCGCTTGCAACCGTTGGCCTTGAGCGCCTTGCGCACACCACGGAAGATGTCGGTCAGGGCCGTTTCTTCGCTGACTGCCATGCGCAACGGGTGATCGAGCTTGATCCCGGTGAATTCCAAAGCCGCCGCTTCGACGTTGGCACCTTCGAACGGTTCGACACGGAAGAAATAGGTGTGGTCAGGGAACACAAAGCCTTTTTCGTCCATGCCGATGGTGGTCGCGGCGATTTCCAGCAAGGCGTCGGTGGCGGAATTGAAACCACCGGTTTCTACATCGACGACGACCGGCAGGTAACCACGGAACCGCGCGGCCATGGGGTGACGGGCGCCGCCCGAACCACCGTTGCCGTCCAGTTCGTCGTCGAAATGATCTTCACTCACGCGTTTTCCTCCAGCAGGCGCCAGCGCAGTTTTTCACCGGCGCGCAGCGGGATGACGGTCTGCTCGCCGAAGGGCAGGCTGACAGGGGCGGTCCATTCGTCACGGACCAGGGTAATACGGTCGGTGTTCACCGGCAGGCCATAGAAGCGCGGGCCATGCAGGCTGGCGAAGCCTTCGAGTTTTTCCAGCGCATTGCGCTGTTCGAACGCCTCGGCGTACATCTCGATGGCGGCATAGGCGGTGTAGCAACCGGCGCAACCGCAGGCTGCTTCCTTGGCGTGACGGGCGTGGGGTGCCGAGTCGGTGCCGAGGAAAAACTTGGCGCTGCCGCTGGTAGCGGCGTCCAGCAAGGCTTCCTGGTGGGTATTGCGCTTGAGGATCGGCAGGCAATAGAAATGCGGCCGGATCCCGCCCACCAGCATGTGGTTGCGGTTGTACAGCAGGTGGTGGGCGGTAATGGTCGCGCCGACGTTGGCCGGGGCCTCGTTGACGAACTGCACGGCATCGCCGGTGGTGATGTGTTCGAACACCACCTTGAGGGTCGGGAAACGCTCCACGACGCGGCGCATGTGTTCGTCGATGAAGATTTTCTCGCGGTCGAACACATCGACGTCGCCCCGGGTAACCTCACCATGGATCAACAACGGCATGCCGACTTCGGCCATGGCCTCCAGCGCCGGGAAGATCTTGTCGATGCTGGTGACACCGGAATCGGAGTTGGTCGTCGCGCCGGCGGGATACAGCTTGGCGGCATGGACAAAACCGCTGGCCTTGGCGTCGCGAATCTCTTCGGGCTGGGTGCGGTCGGTGAGGTAAAGCACCATCAGCGGTTCGAAGCGGCTGCCAGCCGGGCGCGCGGCGAGGATACGCTGGCGATAGCCATCGGCCTCGGCGGCGTTGCGCACGGGCGGAACCAGGTTAGGCATGATGATTGCGCGCCCGAAGGTGCGCGCGACATCGGCGACGGTATGGGTCAACACAGCACCATCGCGAAGATGAATATGCCAGTCGTCGGGACGCAGCAGGGTCAGGCGGTCGGACATTGGGGGGCTTCCAGGCGGGTCAAACTCTGGGGAATGCTACCGGAAAAGACCGATTCAGGCACCCGCTATCAAGTTCTGCCACAACTTACCGATAGCTCCTACAGGTGTGCCACGAATCCGTGCAGTGCCCCGGACAGGCGTCATGCCCTCAAGCATGCGTCGATCTTTGTATAAAAGTCAGTGGAGCCTCCCGTGCGCCAGCGTTATCTAGCCTTGCTCAGTGTGTTTGCCAGCCTTCCCGCCATGGCGCTCACTTTCCAGACCCGTCTGGAGAGCATTGAGTGGACGGTCGAAGGCGACAAGTTCGAGTGCCGGCTGAGCCAGCCGATCACCGATTTCGGCACTGGCGAGTTCGTGCGCCGGGCGGGCGAACAGGCCACGTTCCGCCTCAAGAGCTATAACCCGATGCTGGGCGGCGGTTCGGCCACCTTGCTGGCGGCCGCCGCACCGTGGCAACCGGGGCGCGGCGATATCAACCTGGGCTCGGTCAGCATTGGCAGTGGCGATGTATTGTTCAACAGCTCCCAGGTCCAGGCCGGACGCTTGATCAGTGGGCTGATGGACGGTCGTAGCCCTGTGGTACGGCGCAACACCGAGGACGGTAGAGTGTCGGAAGTCCGGTTGCTGCCGGTGCGTTTCAACAAAGCCTTCGGCGATTATCAGAGCTGTGTGGCCAAATTGTTGCCGAAGAATTTCGAGCAGGTGAAGCAGACCCAGATCGGCTTCCCCGGCGAAGAAGTCGAACTCGATGCCCACGCCAAGGCCCAGTTGCAGGTGATGCTCGACTTCATCAAGGCCGATCCGAGCGTCAATCATGTCGAGCTTGACGGTCACTCCGACAACAGCGGCAATCGCCTGACCAACCGCGAGCTGTCGCGCCGCCGGGCCCTGGCGGTCCAGGATTTCTTCAAGGCCAATGGTTTCCAGGAGTCGCAGATTACCCTGCGCTTCCACGGCGAGCGTTATCCCCTGGTGCCCAACACCAACGCCGCCAACCGCGCCAAGAACCGTCGGGTGGTCGTGCGTCTCGAGCGCGTGGCGGCTAGCGAAGCCCCGGCACCCCAGGCGCCCGCCGCGCAGCCTGCACCCGCTGCGCCCCCTGCCAAAGCGCCGACGCCAACCGCTGCGCCCACCGCTGCACCGGCCAAGACACCGGCACCCACGCCCGTCGGGACGACCGCGCGGACCTCCTGATTCGATTTTGACCGTCGCGCGTTCGACATAATCTGTCGCTTCGTCGTCATAAGCTGTCGCGCCCCTGTAAATTATCCGCGCTGGACGTTAGACTTCACGGCTTTCCGTACAACCCGTGGAGTGATGGCATGGCGGACGTAAACAAGGTCGTTCTGGCGTATTCCGGCGGCCTGGACACTTCGGTGATCCTCAAGTGGCTGCAGGACACTTATAACTGCGAAGTGGTGACCTTCACCGCTGACCTGGGGCAGGGCGAGGAAGTCGAGCCTGCACGCGCCAAGGCCCAGGCCATGGGCGTCAAAGAGATCTACATCGATGACCTGCGCGAAGAGTTCGTCCGCGACTTCGTGTTCCCGATGTTCCGCGCCAACACCGTTTACGAAGGCGAGTACCTGCTGGGTACGTCCATCGCCCGTCCGTTGATTGCCAAGCGCCTGATCGAAATCGCCAACGAAACCGGCGCCGATGCCATTTCCCACGGCGCTACCGGCAAAGGCAACGACCAGGTGCGTTTCGAGCTGGGCGCCTATGCCCTCAAGCCGGGCGTGAAAGTCATCGCCCCGTGGCGTGAATGGGACTTGCTGTCCCGTGAAAAACTGATGGACTACGCCGAGAAGCACGCGATTCCAATCGAGCGTCACGGCAAGAAGAAATCCCCGTACTCGATGGACGCCAATCTGCTGCACATCTCCTATGAAGGCGGCGTGCTGGAAGACACCTGGACCGAGCACGAAGAAGACATGTGGCGCTGGACCGTCTCTCCCGAGAAGGCCCCGGATACCCCGCAATACCTGGAGCTGACCTATCGCAATGGCGATATCGTCGCCCTGGACGGCGTGGAAATGAGCCCGGCCACCGTGCTGGCGACCCTGAACCGCATCGGCGGCGAACACGGCATCGGTCGTCTGGACATCGTCGAGAACCGCTATGTCGGCATGAAGTCCCGTGGCTGCTACGAAACCCCGGGCGGCACCATCATGCTGCGCGCTCACCGGGCGATCGAATCGATCACCCTGGACCGCGAAGTGGCTCACCTCAAGGACGAGCTGATGCCCAAGTACGCCAGCCTGATCTACACCGGCTACTGGTGGAGCCCTGAGCGTCTGATGCTGCAGCAGATGATCGACGCCTCCCAGGCTCATGTGAATGGCGTGGTACGCCTGAAGCTGTACAAGGGCAACGTGATCGTCACCGGGCGTAAGTCGGACGAGTCGCTGTTCGACGCCAACATCGCGACCTTCGAAGAAGACGGCGGTGCCTACAACCAGGCCGACGCGGCCGGCTTCATCAAGCTCAACGCCCTGCGCATGCGCATCGCGGCGAACAAGGGTCGCAAGCTGTTCTGACCCTGGCGATATAAAAAACGGCCTGCCTTGAGCAGGCCGTTTTTTTTGCCCTCTGTTTTGCAAGGGCAGCCTCTTGTCTGCAGCACTGTCTCCTGATGGCTCATCCATCCTGCCCGTGGGTTGCAAGGTCTGCGTGGTGGTAAATGACGTACACGACGATGCCGGCGTGCTTCAAATGCTCAGGTTGGCAAGTTTCGCTCAGGCGACGGGATTGGCGGCACAGGATGCAAAAGGTGTCCGGCGGTTCATGCCTGGGGCGATGAAGACCTATCAGTCGCCGCCGTTGGTCCTTGCCCGCCCGACGTAGCATTCGTTTGCGCCGACAGGTCGAGTCATCCATGGTCTTTATGAAGTGCTTGCTCTTGCGAAAATCCGAAGGTGAATACAAGGAACGATAATTGAAGTTGAGGGTGATGAAAAAAAGCAGCAATAAATAGAAGGGGAAGCTGATCAGGAACCAGAGGTAATACTCACGATCCTGATCATCCAGAAAGGGCAGGGAAACAGCCGCGGACGTTTCGGATAAAGTTGCGAATATGGCGATAAGGGTCATGGGGTTGGTGATGGTCTTCAAAGGTTTGTTCATGGTTAATGCTCATGGAATATTCATGCTCGTGAGTGGTTTGGAAAAAATAATATCGGTGGCTAATAAGGTGTCGCTAAAACAATCAGGGCTGTCGATATTTTATATCGGGTGCCTGAACGTCTCTTATATAGGAATTTCCGCTGCTGAAGTGAGGGGGGCAGTTTTAACAGTAAATAATTCAGTTACTCTTTATGAGTAAAGTGCTTTCCAATGACCGGTCCGCAAGCAGGTAGGGCGGCGAAAGAGCGCATTATTCATAGGGGTAACGGATGCTCAAGGGCGCTCGGTCCTTCTCTGTAAAAAATTGAGGACACATTTTTCCCGGCGGGATTTGTAGGAGTTTTCTGTATAGCTTGTAGGATCTGTCTCTCGGTGCGAGCGGTCAGGGGGGGGCGGCATGCCAAGGTAGAAATGACTAGGCTATTGTGCGTGCTCTAAAAATTCGAACAGCGAAGTTGGATTTGCCCATGAATAAAGTGCTGATCGTGGATGATCATCCCGTCATTCGTCTTGCTGTACGTTTGCTGATGGAGCGTCATGGTTATGAGGTCGTTGCCGAAACCGACAACGGCGTCGATGCGTTACAACTTGCTCGTGAACTTATGCCCGATATCGTCATTCTCGATATCGGTATTCCGAAACTGGACGGGTTGGAGGTCATTGCCCGTTTGACGGCCATACCTTCGTCAATGAAGGTATTGGTACTGACTTCCCAGGCGCCTGGGCATTTTTCAATGCGTTGCATGCAGACAGGGGCGGCCGGGTATGTCTGCAAGCAACAGGACCTTACTGAATTATTAAGTGCAATCAAGGCAGTACTGTCCGGCTACAGTTACTTTCCCAACCAGGCATTGCATACGGTGCGATCGAGCCTGGGTAATGCCAGTGAGTCCGATATGGTCGATCGGTTGTCGGGGCGGGAGATGATGGTCTTGCAGCAACTGGCGCGCGGCAAGACCAACAAGGAAATCGCCGATGGAATGTTCTTGAGCAACAAGACCGTCAGTACTTACAAGACCCGTCTGTTATTGAAGCTCAATGCCCGTTCGCTGGTCGACCTGATCGAGCTGGCGCAGCGTAATGGGTTGGTGTGAGGCTGCTGTCACGCGTACTCAGTAAAAAGCCTCCATCAGGGAGGCTTTTACGTGTCAGAGGTCAAAGTCGTAATCGGCCAGTTGCTTCTGTAAACGACGCTCTTCCAGCAGGTTATCGATGGTGCGGCGCTTGCTCAGGTTGGTTTTCGCTACTTCCGGCACGACCGCAGGTTCACCGTCGTCGGCCTCAGCGGCGATGAATTCGTCTTCTACATCCAGTTGTTCTTTGCCAGCACTCATGGGTTCGACTCCAGGCTAAGACTGCCATTGGCGCTCCTTATATCGATAAACCACGGGCGGGTAAAAAAGATTTTTTCAATCGATAGATCGATAAAAGCAATAGCGCCTCAATCGTCCGAGGTCTTGTGCTTGTATTCGCATAAATCTTCGATTCGGCAGCTGCCGCAGCGGGGCTTGCGCGCCAGGCAGACGTAGCGCCCATGGAGGATGAGCCAGTGATGGGAGTCCAGCAGATATTCCTTGGGGACAAACTTCATCAGCTTCTTCTCCACCTCCACCACGTTTTTGCCGGGGGCCAGCCCGGTACGGTTGCTGACGCGGAAAATGTGGGTGTCGACCGCCATGGTCAACTGCCGAAACGCGGTATTGAGCACGACGTTGGCGGTCTTGCGGCCGACGCCTGGAAGGGCTTCCAGCGCTTCACGGGTCTGCGGGATCTCACTGCCGTGGCGCTCGATCAGCAGGCGGCAGGTTTCGATCACGTTTTTGGCCTTGCTGTTGAACAGGCCGATGGTCTTGATGTACTCGGACAACCCTTCGACGCCCAGGGCGTAGATCGCCTCCGGGGTGTTGGCGACCGGGAACAATTTAGCCGTGGCCTTGTTGACGCCGACGTCGGTGGACTGGGCCGACAGGATGACCGCGATCAGCAATTCGAACGGCGAGGAATAGGCCAGTTCGGTTTTCGGTTCCGGGTTGTCCTCGTGAAAGCGACGGAATATTTCCAGGCGTTTTGCGGCGTTCATGGGCGCGGCGTTTCCTCGGTGGTTGAAGGGGATTTGGCTGCCGTCCAGGCCTGTCGGGCCGCCAGTAGCAGGCCGAGCAGAATGAACCCGCCCGGGGCGAGCAAGGCCAGGGGGAGGCCGCTGCCGATCAGCTCACGCAGGGTGCCCAGGCTGACCATCAAGAGACCGAACACCCCAGCCAGCCTGAGGCGTCCAGGCAAGCGAGACTCAACGAAGAAACCCGCATGCTCCAGCGCCACGCAGCTCAAGGCGATCCAGCCCAGGTAAAGCCCCAGCGGTCGATACAGTTCCAATGCCCAGGCCTGGATGACAAAACCTATGCAGGTGGTCAGGGTAGCGGCCAGCACGATGGCGGCGAGCAGTTGTTGCGCGGTTGTCAGGCGTTGTCGGACACACCCCATCGCCAGGCCCTGGCAGAAGAACATCAAGGCCCAGGCCAGCCATAGCACCAGTGCGGCCATCAGCGAATCGCTGGCGCCCACCAGTGGGACGAGCAGCAGGCCGTGCGTCAGGCCCCATGGCTTATTCATTGGCAGGCACTCCCAACTGAGCTTTGTGCTCGTCGAAGTAACGCAACGCGTCGTGAACCGCTTGGAGCACCGCCCGGGATGTCACCGTTGCGCCGGCCAGTTGATCGAACTGTCCCTGGTCCTTCTTCAGGGCCCAGCCGCTGTCGTCAGGCGCCTGGCGTGATTTGCCGGTGAAAACCTGCATCCAGGTGTTCGGCCAGCCGGCAATCGCCGCGCCCAACCCGGGAGTTTCGGCTTGGCGCAGCGTCTTGACGCCCAGCAGCCGGCCCTGTGGATCGATGGCGACCAGCAATTCGATGCTGCCCTCATAGCCCGGTGCCTGGCTACGCAGCAGCACGGCGCTGGGCTGGCCATTGCGGGTCGCCAGATAACCGCCCAGCAGCGAGCTATGGGTCAAGGTCTCCGGGGCGGTGAGAACGGGGTGCGCCAATGGCTGATTGTCGTAGAGGCCGGTGGGCAGCACCTCAAGCAAGGTCCTGTTCGCCAGCGCTTGCCGCTGGGTCTCGATGCGCCCGGCGGTGCCGAGGTGTGTGAGGTAAGTGGCACTGCAACCGAGGCCGATCAACAGGATCAGGATTGCCACGCCGCCGGGATTCTTCATGTCAGTGGCCGCCGTTGTCGCGCCTCGGCAAACCGATCCAGTGCCGGCACGCCGAGGTTCATCAGCAACACCGCGAACGCCACGCCATCCGGGTAGCCGCCCCAGGTGCGGATCAGGTAGACCAGCAGCCCCATGCCCGCGCCAAACAGCAGGCGGGCGAGAGGGGCCTTGGCGCCCGAGACCGGTTCGGTCGCGATAAAAAACGCGCCGAGCATGGTTGCGCCGCTGAACAGATGAAACAGCGGGGAACCATGGGAGTCGGACCCCGACCCGTTCCAGCACAGCAGGCTGACGATAAACAGGCTCCCCAGCAGGCCCACTGGCGCATGCCAGCTGAACACCCGTTGCTGCAACAGAAACAGACCGCCTGCCAGAAAGGCCAGATTGACCCATTCGGCACCGCGGCCACCGAAACGCCCGAACGCCGGATCGCTGGCGAACAGTTCATCGATGGTCAGGCTCGTGTTGGTTCGCAGGCTGTCCAGCGCGGTGGCCCCAGCCCAGGCGTCGGGCGTCGGATGAGTGCCGAACACCTGTTGCAAGCCTTCAAGCAGGCCCAAACCGTGGGGCGCGGGACTCATATGGGCGGGAAACGCCACCAGGACCAGGGCATAGCCGAGCATCGCCGGGTTGAACGGGTTGCTGCCGACGCCGCCCCACAGGTGCTTGCCGAACAGCAAGGCGCAGGCGGCCGCGGTGACGGTCAGCCACCAGGGGCAATACGCCGGCAAGGCCAGGGCCAGCAGCGTGGCACTGACCAGCGCGCTGCCATCGTTCAGTTCGGGTTTGAGCGGCCGGCGGCGCAAACGCAGCACCAACGCTTCGACCGCCAGCGCGGTGAGGCCGGACAACAGCAGGTTGAGTAACACGCCCCAGCCCTGGAACCACAGCAACGCCAGCACGCCGGGCAGTGTCGCCAGCAACACCCGCGTCATCGCGGGCCGCAGCCGTTCGTCCACGGTGTCAGGAAGCGGCATGGACGTCCACCTGGCGCTCGGCATCCTTCACCGCTTGCTCCAACGCCTGCAGTTGTTCATCCGATGCCGCTGCCGTACGGGCTTTGCTGAGTTCGGCGCGGCGCATCGCCAGTTGGATCTTGGCCCGCTTCAGTTCGGCGCTTTGTGCCGGAGCCGGGGCTGGCGTGATCGCGGGTGCGGCGTTTTCCAGTTGGCTCAGGGCCTGCTCGGCCGCTTCGAACTGGCGTTGCAGCAGGATCAGTTGCGACTGCTGCTCGAAGGTTGGCGGATGGCCGAACGCTTTCAAGGATTTGTTCAACTGCGCCCGGCTCATGGCCAGGTCAACCTTGGCTTTTTTCAAGGCGGCATCGGCGGTGGCGGCTTTTTGCGCGCGCACGCGTTCCAGTGCGGCTTGTACGGGATCGAGCGGCTGTTCCGGTTCCTTGGCCTGGGCCGCGCGCTGGGTACGGGCCAAGCGCTCCGCCTGGCGCTGTTCTTCTTCGCGGCGCAGGCGCGCATTGCGTTGTTCGAAGCGGCGCCGGGCGTGGTTGCGCTTGGCCGTTCGCGCCTGTTGCTCGGCGGCGCTGAAGGCCAGGCCGCCGACAATCGGCAACACGCTTGCCGTCGGCAGGGGCCGCATTTCGATGCAGTCGACCGGGCAGGGCGCCACGCACAGGTCGCAGCCGGTGCATTCGTCGATGAGGACGGTGTGCATCAGCTTGGCCGCGCCGACAATCGCGTCCACCGGACAGGCCTGGATGCACTTGGTGCAGCCGATGCATTCGGCTTCGCGGATGAAGGCGATTTGCGCCGGAGCCACGCCGCGGCTGGTGTCCAGTTCCAGCACTGGTATTTTCATCAGCTCGGCCAGGGCCGCGATGGTTTCGCGTCCGCCGGGCGGGCATTTGTTGATCGGCTCGCCCTGGGCGATGCCTTCGGCGTAGGGCTTGCACCCGGGGTGACCGCATTTGCCGCATTGGGTCTGCGGCAACAGGGCGTCGATACGTTGAATCAGGCTCATGTTTTGACCAGCCCGCGCAATCCGAGAAAGGCCACCGCCATCAGTCCGGCGCTGATCAACTGTATTGGCAGGCCCCTGAAGGGCAAGGGAATAGCGTGATTGAAGGTGCGCTGGCGCAGATCGTCGAACAGGCCCAGCACCAGCCAGAAGCCCAGCCCGGCCCCCAGGCTCAGCGCCACGGCGTGGCCCAGGCCTCGGTCTTCCTGGCCGTTGAGCAGCGTGACGCCCAGGATGCCGGCATTGCCGAGCAGCAGCGGCCACAATCCATCGAACGGCATTGCGGGCAGCCAGCGTGTCAGCAGGCGCAGCAACGGCCCGATCAGCAAGATGCTCAAGGACAGCCAGACCAACAGGCGCAGGAATGTCAGATTGGTTGGCACGAGCACCCCATGATCGACCAGATAACCCAGGGTGCCGACGATCAGCATCAGGCACGCCGTTGCCAGGCCCAGGGCGTGCACCTGTCTTCTGCCGTTGGCCGCCAGCAGCGGATCGACGCCCAGCGGCCAATGCAACACCAGGTTGTTGATCAGGGCAGCGCTGAACAGCGTGAGGACGATTTCGGTCATGGGCGTGTGGGCGAACAAAGGGCCTGTTACAAGATTAGGCATTATCCGGCACGCCGGGAGTGCGGGCCAGATATGAAAATCCCACAGCCACCTGCAAGGCGACTGTGGGATCGGTGCAGCACGCGGTCGCGTTACTTGATCCGCTGGCCCGGCTTGGCGCCGCTGTCAGGGCTCAACAGGTAGATTTCCTCGCCACCGGGGCCTGCCGCCATCACCATGCCTTCGGAGATGCCGAAGCGCATTTTGCGCGGCTTGAGGTTGGCGATCATCATCGTCAACCGACCTTCGAGCTTGGCCGGGTCCGGGTAGGCACTCTTGATGCCGGAGAACACGTTGCGTTGCTCATCGCCGATGTCCAGGGTCAGGCGCAGCAGCTTGTCGGCCCCTTCGACGGCCTCGGCCTTGAGGATCAGCGCCACGCGCAGGTCAACGGCGGCGAAAGCGTCGAAGTCGATTTCCGGCGACAACGGATCCTTGGTCAACTCACCGTTGCCGGTCGGGCCGCCGGTGTCGGTCTGGCTGGCGGCCAGGTCTTCCTTGGAGGCGTCGATCATGGCTTGGACCTTGGTGGCATCGATACGGGTCATCAACGGCTTGAATGCGTTCAGTTGATGGTTGCTCAGCAGTGTCTGGTGGTCGTTCCAGGTCAGCGGCGCGACGTTCAGGAACGCTTCGGCATCAGCGGCCAGCAACGGCAGTACCGGCTTGAGGAAGATCACCAACTGGCGGAACAGGTTGATGCCCAAGGCGCAGATGGCCTGGACTTCGTCCTGCTTGCCTTCCTGCTTGGCCAGCGACCACGGGGCCTTGTCGGCGATCCAGGCATTGGCGCGGTCGGCCAGGGCCATGATTTCGCGCATGGCGCGGGCAAAGTCGCGGCTCTCGTAGGCGTCGGCGATGCTGGGTGCCGCCGCCAGGAAAGCGTCGGTCAGTTCCGGCGCGGCGTTACCGGCGACCAGGACCCCGGCGTTGCCCTTGTGGATGAACCCGGCGCAACGGCTGGCAATGTTGACGACCTTGCCCACCAGGTCGGAGTTGACCTTCTGCACGAAGTCTTCGAGGTTCAGGTCCAGGTCGTCGACGCCGCGGCCGAGCTTGGACGCGTAGTAGTAGCGCAGGTATTCCGGCGACAGGTGGTCCAGGTAGGTCCGGGCCTTGATGAAGGTGCCGCGGGACTTGGACATCTTCTGGCCATTGACGGTCAGGTAGCCGTGGACGTTGATGCCGGTCGGCTTGCGGAAACCGGCGCCTTCGAGCATGGCGGGCCAGAACAGCGCATGGAAGTTGACGATGTCCTTGCCGATGAAGTGATACACCTCGGCCGTGGAGTCCTTGCCCCAGAACGCGTCGAAGTCCAGCTCAGGCGTGCGGTCGCAAAGGTTCTTGAAGCTCGCCATGTAGCCGATGGGCGCATCCAGCCACACGTAGAAATACTTGCCGGGCTCGCCGGGGATTTCGAAGCCGAAGTACGGCGCATCGCGGGAGATGTCCCACTCTTGCAGGCCGGAGTCGAGCCATTCGGCGAGCTTGTTGGCCACCGCGTCGTGCAACGTGCCGCTGCGGGTCCAGGTTTGCAGCATTTCCTGGAAATCCGGCAGCTTGAAGAAGAAATGCTGGGAGTCCCTGAGCACCGGGGTGGCGCCGGAAATCGCCGATTTCGGGTCTTTCAGGTCGGTCGGTGCGTAGGTGGCGCCGCATTTTTCGCAGTTGTCGCCGTACTGGTCTTCGGTGCCGCATTTCGGGCAGGTGCCCTTGATGAAGCGGTCGGCCAGGAACATGTTCTTTTCCGGGTCGAAATACTGGGTGACCGAACGGGTGGCGATGTGCCCGGCGTCACGCAGCTTCAGGTAGATCTGGCTCGACAGCTCACGGTTTTCTTCGGCGTGAGTGGAGTGGAAGTTGTCGAAGTCCACCAGGAACTCGGCAAAGTCGGCGCTGTGTTCGGCCTGGACGTTGGCGATCAGTTGCTCCGGGGTGATGCCTTCCTTTTCCGCGCGCAGCATGATGGCCGAACCGTGGGCGTCGTCGGCGCAGACATAGATGCACTGGTTGCCGCGATGTTTCTGGAAGCGCGTCCACATATCGGTCTGGATGTATTCCAGCATATGGCCGAGGTGAATCGAACCATTGGCATAGGGCAGGGCGCTGGTGACGAGAATCTTGCGTGGCTCGGACATGGGGCTCGGCTACTTGATGAAACGGAGGTCGGCCACTATAAAGCGCCGGGAAATATATTTCACCCCACTGGCCTGTTTCCGCATGCATCGGTTGGGAACGGCGAAAGGCCTGAGCCAGGCACAATCTGTGGCGAGGGGATTGTGGGAGCAAAGCTTGCTCGCGAAACGGGCACCTCGATTTCTGAAAGACCGCATCGCCTGCATCGCGGGCAAGCCTTGCTCCCACACAGCGGGAGCAAGCTCCCTCGCCACACAAGCAGGCTCGGCGTAGGATAGCGGCCTGTTTTTCAAGTCTTGCTATCGGAGTTGCCCATGAGCGCCGTCAACCGCGCAGCGGTGGAAACCGTCCTTCGCCAGTACACCGACCCCTACCTGAACCAGGACCCGGTCAGCGCCGGATGCGTGCGCGCCATCGACATCCAGGGCGATCGCGTCAGTGTCCAGCTGGAAATCGGCTACGCCGCCGACCTGTTCAAGAGCGGCTGGGCGCAGATGCTGCAAATGGCGATCGAAGGCCTCGACGGCGTGACCGCCGCGACAGTCCAGGTCACCAGCGTGATCGCTGCCCATAAGGCTCAGGCGCAGGTGCCGGGGCTGGCCAACGTCAAGAACGTGATCGCCGTGGCCTCGGGCAAGGGCGGCGTGGGCAAGTCCACCACCGCCGCCAACCTGGCCCTGGCCCTGGCCCGTGAAGGGGCGAAGGTCGGGATTCTCGACGCGGACATCTACGGCCCGAGCCAGGGCATCATGTTCGGGATCGCCGAGGGCACCCGGCCGCAGATCAAGGACCAGAAGTGGTTCGTGCCGCTGCAATCCCATGGCGTGGAAGTCATGTCCATGGCCTTCCTGACCGACGACAACACGCCGATGGTCTGGCGCGGACCGATGGTTTCCGGGGCCTTGCTGCAACTGGTCACGCAAACCGCGTGGGGCGACCTGGATTACCTGGTGATCGACATGCCGCCGGGCACCGGCGATATCCAGCTGACCCTGGCGCAGAAAGTCCCGGTGGCCGGTGCGGTGATCGTCACCACCCCCCAGGACCTGGCCCTGCTGGACGCGCGCAAGGGCGTGGAGATGTTCCGCAAGGTGAACATCCCTGTGCTGGGCGTGGTAGAGAACATGGCCGTGCACATCTGCTCCAATTGCGGACATGCCGAGCACCTGTTCGGCGAAGGTGGCGGGGAAAAGCTGGCGACCCAGTACGGCGTCGAACTGCTGGCTTCGCTGCCGCTGTCGATGGTGATCCGCGAACAGGCCGACGGCGGCAAACCGACGGTCATCGCCGAACCGGACAGCCAGATCGCCATGGTCTATCAGGAACTGGCCCGCCATGTGGGCGCGCGGATCGTGTTGCAGGAGGCCGCTTCACCGGCGATGCCGAACATCACCGTCAGCGACGATTGATCGACTGAACTGCAGTCTTATGTGGGAGCAAGCCTGTGGGAGCACAGCTTGCTCGCGATGACGGCTTCACCTACAACACATCTGTTGGCCTTAGAATCGCTATCGCGAGCAAGCTGTGCTCCCACAGGCCCGCTCCCACATTTCATTTGGTTTGCGCTGACCTTAGATCCGCAACCCGCCATCCATCTCCAAGATCCGCCCGGTGTAGTAGTCATTCTCGAAGATATACGCCGCCGAATGGGCGATCTCCTCGGGCTTGCCCATGCGCTTGAGCGGAATCCCCGAGGTCATTTTCTCCAGGGCTTCGGGTTTCATGCCCAGGGTCATCTCGGTTTCGATGAAGCCCGGTGCGATGCCGGCGACACGGATGCCGTAGCGCGCCAGTTCCTTCGCCCAGGTCACGGTGGCGGCGGCCACACCGGCCTTGGCGGCCGAATAGTTGGTCTGGCCGACATTGCCGGCGCGGGAAATCGACGAGATATTGATGATGGCGCCGCTGTTCTTCAGTTCGACCATTTTCGCCGCCACCTCACGGGTGCACAGGAACACGCCGGTGAGGTTGACGTCGATCACGGCCTGCCACTGGGCCAGGCTCATCTTGGTCATTTCGCCGTCCTTGACCTTGAGCAGCAGGCCATCGCGCAGGATCCCGGCGTTGTTGATCAAGCCGTGGATCGCGCCGAAGTCCTCGGCCACCCGGGCAACCATGTCGATCACCTGATCTTCATTGGCGACATTGCACAAGTAGGCGCGGGCCTCGACGCCCTTGGCTGCGCAGGCGGCCACCGCCTGGTCGAGTTTTTCCTGGTTGAGGTCCACCAGCGCCAGCTTTGCGCCTTTGTCGGCGAAATACTCGGCCATGGAGCGGCCCAGGCCCTGGCAACCGCCGGTGATAATGATTACTTTGTCAGTGAGTTGCATTCTCATGTTCCAGATGGCGCAGCGGTGGAGGGGGGACCTGTTGGGAGGTTTCTCGAATTTGTGACGGTGCAGCCCGACTGCACACGCGAACTGTCCCCTAGGTGTATCGGAACATTACTCCAGTCGCCCGACCGTTTTCTAGACGGATTTCATAAAAGGAGTCATAAATTGAGCGTTGAAGCTGCCAGACATGCCCGGGAACTGCTGCTCAAGGAATACCGTGGAATGCTCTCCACTCATTCCAAATCCATGCCCGGCTTTCCGTTCGGCTCCGTCGTCCCGTATTGCCTGGACGCACAAGGCTGGCCGCTGATCCTGATCAGCCGCATTGCCCAGCACACTCACAATCTGCAAAAAGACCCCAAGTGTTCGATGCTGGTGGGCGAGCGCGGTGCCGAGGATGTGCAGGCGGTGGGGCGCCTGACCTATCTGGCCGAAGCCCGGAAGCTCGAAGACAGCGCCGCCATCGAAGCGGCCGCCGAGCGTTATTACCGCTATTTCCCTGACTCGCAGAACTACCACAAGGCCCATGATTTCGATTTCTGGGTGCTCGAGCCGGTGCGCCATCGCTACATCGGCGGCTTTGGCGCCATTCACTGGATCGACCGGCTCACCCTGGCCAACCCCTTCGCCGGCAAAGCCGAAGCCAGCATGATCGAGCACATGAACGCCGATCACGCCAAAGCCATCGCCCATTACGTGGAACTGGCCGGCCTGCCGAAAAGCGAACCGGCGCAACTGGTGGGCATCGACAGCGAGGGCATGCACCTGCGCATTGGCCAGGGCCTGCACTGGCTGGCGTTTGCGGCACCTTGCAACACGCCGACACAAGTGCGCGAAGCCTTGGTTTACTTGGCTCACGCCGAGCAATGGCCAAAAAATGCCGAGGCCGACGCTTGAATTCACGAAAGGGCGACGTCATTTAAGGTTTCATAGCAAGGCATTCTTGCGTTGAGGAACCATTTGATGCGCCCTTTTTTGTTGCTCTTTCTGCTGTTTCCGGTGTTGGAGCTGTTCGTATTCGTCAAGGTCAGCGGTGCGATCGGGTTTTTCCCGGCGCTGTTGCTGGTCATTCTCGGCTCGATGCTCGGCGTGTTCGTGCTGCGCATCGCCGGCCTCGCCACGGCATTGCGTGCCCGTGAAAGCCTGAACCGTGGCGAGCTGCCTGCCCAGACCATGCTCGAAGGCCTGATGCTGGCATTGGGTGGCGGCCTGTTGATCCTGCCAGGCTTTATCAGCGACGTGCTGGGCCTGGTCATGCTGTTGCCGTTCACCCGTCGGTTGCTGGCCAATAAAATGCGCCAGCGCGCCGAAGAGCAGGCGATGCGCCAGCGGGCCTTCGCCGATGACCTGCAGCCCCGTGGCGGGCCGGCTCCGCGAGAACCCCTGGGCCGTGAGCCCAACGTGATCGAAGGCGAATTCGAACATCGCGACCCCAAGTAAAAAACCGCGACACGGCACCTTCGGGTGCCGTGTTCGTTTTCGGCTCCGAGAAGTAAAAAATTTCATGCCCTGCCCTTGTAATCGCCTTGTGCGCCCTTATGTATGGGTCACCGCAAGGTTTCCGGTGGCAACACCGGACAGACTTCCGCGGTTCGCTTGACGAACCGCACCCGGCACAGCCGGATTCGTTAAACCCGCCGGGACTACACCGGCCGATGAAAACCACAATTAGGAGAGATCGACAATGAAGCTTCGTCCTCTGCATGACCGCGTCGTCGTCCGTCGCAGCGAAGAAGAAAAGAAAACCGCTGGCGGTATCGTCCTGCCAGGTTCGGCTGCTGAAAAGCCAAACCAGGGTGAAGTCCTCGCTGTAGGTCCAGGCAAGGCCCTGGAAAACGGTGAAGTACGTGCGCTGTCCGTGAAAGTGGGTGACAAGGTTGTGTTCGGCCCTTACTCCGGTAGCAACACTGTGAAAGTTGATGGCGAAGACCTGCTGGTTATCGGCGAGAGCGAAATTCTCGCTGTTGTCGAAGGCTGATTTCCCGCTCATTTTCCCGCGACTACAAAGTATTTAAGGAATATCGATCATGGCTGCTAAAGAAGTTAAATTCGGCGATTCCGCCCGCAAGAAAATGCTCGCCGGTGTCAACGTCCTGGCTGACGCAGTAAAAGCGACCCTGGGCCCGAAAGGCCGTAACGTGATCATCGAGAAGAGCTTCGGCGCTCCGACCATCACCAAGGACGGCGTTTCCGTAGCCAAGGAAATCGAGCTGAAAGATCGCTTCGAAAACATGGGCGCGCAGCTGGTCAAAGACGTTGCCTCCCGTGCCAACGATGACGCCGGTGACGGCACCACCACTGCGACCGTACTGGCTCAGTCGATCGTCAACGAAGGCCTGAAAGCCGTCGCTGCCGGCATGAACCCGATGGACCTCAAGCGCGGCATCGACAAGGCGACCATCGCCATTGTCAAAGAGCTCAAAGCCCTGTCCAAGCCATGCGCTGACACCAAGGCGATCGCTCAGGTCGGCACCATCTCCGCCAACTCCGACAACTCCATCGGCGACATCATTGCCGAAGCCATGGAAAAAGTCGGTAAAGAAGGCGTGATCACCGTTGAAGAAGGCTCGGGCCTGGAAAACGAACTGTCGGTTGTTGAAGGCATGCAGTTCGACCGTGGCTACCTGTCCCCGTACTTCGTCAACAAGCCGGACACCATGACCGCCGAGCTCGACGGCCCGCTGATCCTGCTGGTGGACAAGAAGATCTCCAACATCCGCGAAATGCTGCCCGTGCTGGAAGCCGTTGCCAAAGCCGGTCGCCCACTGCTGATCGTGGCTGAAGACGTTGAAGGCGAAGCCCTGGCGACTCTGGTTGTGAACAACATGCGTGGCATCGTTAAAGTCGCAGCCGTCAAGGCTCCAGGCTTCGGCGACCGTCGCAAGGCCATGCTGCAGGACATCGCCGTACTGACCGGCGGTACCGTTATCTCCGAAGAGATCGGCCTGAGCCTGGAAAGCACCACCCTGGAGCACCTGGGTAACGCCAAGCGCGTGATCCTGTCCAAGGAAAACACCACCGTGATCGACGGTGCCGGCGTCGAGGCTGACATCCAGGCTCGCGTGACCCAGATCCGCGCACAAGTGGCCGAGACTTCGTCCGACTACGACCGTGAAAAGCTGCAAGAGCGTCTGGCCAAGCTGTCCGGCGGCGTTGCAGTGATCAAGGTCGGTGCAGGTTCCGAAGTTGAAATGAAAGAGAAGAAAGCCCGCGTTGAAGACGCCCTGCACGCTACCCGCGCAGCCGTCGAAGAAGGCGTGGTACCTGGCGGTGGCGTGGCACTGGTTCGTGCCCTGCAAGCCATCAGCGAACTCAAAGGCGACAACGATGACCAGAACGTGGGCATCCAGTTGCTGCGTCGCGCGGTAGAAGCACCGCTGCGCCAGATCGTTGCCAACTCCGGTGACGAGCCAAGCGTTGTGGTCGACAAGGTCAAGCAGGGTTCGGGTAACTACGGTTACAACGCTGCTACCGGCGAATACGGCGACATGATCGAAATGGGTATCCTGGACCCGGCCAAAGTGACTCGTTCGGCTCTGCAAGCGGCTTCGTCGATTGCCAGCCTGATGATCACCACCGAGGCGATGATCGCTGAAATCAAGGAAGACGCTCCAGCTGGCGGCGGCATGCCAGACATGGGCGGCATGGGTGGCATGGGCGGCATGATGTAAGCCAGCCTTACCCCTGTAGCGAAAAACCCCGCCTGCGAAAGCAAGCGGGGTTTTTTATTGCCTTGGATTTATCCCGTCATTGGGCTGGGCCCAGCTGTTTCTGTGCCAGCTGTTTCTGTGGGAGCAAAGCTTGCTCGCGATCACGGTGGGTCAGCTTGTCAGGATGCTGAAGCTGCCCTCGCAATCGCGAGCAAGCTTTGCTCCCACAGGGTTTGTCCGGGGGGCTTCAGGCATTGGCGGGACTGGTGACAGCGACACGCTCGGCTGTGGCGGCCGGTCGGTACAGGATGTAGTAGTAACACCCCAGGCAAATCAGCCAACAGAACACCGCCGTCCACACGTTATGGGAAAAGAAGTGCGCCCCTTGCATCATCCGCCCCAGGGAAAACACCGTGCCCAACGTGAAGGCGAGTACCAAGGCCCGGCGGGCCAGGCGCGGGCGGCGGTCGCGCAGGACGAAGAACAGCGCAAACAATGTGAACCCGGTGGCAGCGTGACCACCGGGCCAGCATCGACCGGGTTTGTCGGTGGCCGGGCGTGGGCTGAGCAGCTCACTGTAGGTTTCCTGGCCGCCGAATTCCTTCAGGCTCCAGGGGCATTGCACAGCCGTCACGGCTTTGATCGGGGTGACGAAAGACGTCGCCAGTGCCAAGGACAGCACCAGGCAACCCAGCTCGCGTTTGAACGGTTTGAGCCGGGCGATGAAAAACGTACCGATGAACCCGAGGATCGCCAGCACGGAGAACGCGATCACCACCTCCTTGGCTCGATCGTGCAGGATGTCCTCCAGAAAAAAACTGTGCCGACCGATAAAACCACCCGCCATCGGGTCGTAAAACAGCTTGGCCACGTCCATGTCCAGGGTGGTCAGTTCCAGCAGCACCAGAACGGCTGCGACAACGGCAGGCAGGCCCAAGGCAACCCGGAAATTCAGCGGCCTGGAAGCGGGGCGGAGGGCGGTGGAGACCATGGCAATACCTTTGATGGGAGTTTTCTTAAGCAGCGCGTTGCGCAGTCTGGCCTGCGCTGCGTTGGGGCGGTGTGAATGTTGGGTGAAAAACTCGTCAATGACCGTGCAGCCCTGTTCCTGGGTGCTTGACCTTTGTGGGAGCGAGCTTGCTCGCGAAAGCGTCGCTACATTCAACATGGATGGCGACTGATCCACCGCATTCGCGAGCAAGCTCGCTCCCACAGGGGACCCGCGCCGCTACGGCGGATACAACCCTAGCCGTGAGCCACGCTTGGCCGTAAGCTGCGCGGGCCAAGCCAGCCGTTAACTGTGTACGCAGAGGTACCCATGCGAATTCTATTGGTCGAAGACAACCGCGACATCCTGGCCAACCTGGCCGATTACCTGGGGCTCAAGGGCTACACCGTCGATTGCGCCCAGGACGGTTTGTCGGGGTTGCACCTGGCGGCGACCGAACATTACGACCTGATCGTGCTCGATATCATGCTGCCAGGCATCGATGGCTACACCTTGTGCAAGCGCCTGCGCGAAGACGCCCGGCGTGATACGCCGGTGATCATGCTCACCGCCCGGGACCAGTTGGACGATCGCCTGCAGGGCTTCAAGTCCGGTGCCGATGATTACCTGATCAAACCGTTCGCCTTGTCGGAACTGGCGGCGCGGATCGAAGCCGTCATGCGTCGAGCCCAGGGCGGTGGCCGGCGGGCCTTGCAGGTCGGCGACCTGAGCTACGACCTCGATACCCTTGAAGTGACGCGCGAAGGCAAGCTGCTCAAGCTCAACCCCGTCGGCCTGAAGCTGTTGGCGGTGCTGATGCAGAAAAGTCCCCATGTGCTGCGCCGCGAAATCCTCGAGGAAGCGTTGTGGGGTGACGATTGCCCGGACAGCGACAGCTTGCGCAGCCATGTCCATCAACTGCGCCAGGTCATCGACAAACCTTTCGACAAGCCGTTGTTGCACACCGTGCACGGCGTCGGCTATCGCCTGGCCGAGGGCCGCGATGGAGTTTAAGCAAAGCCTTGCCCAACGGATCATCATCGCGTTTGCGCTGATGAGCGCATTGGTGGCCGGTGCGTTCGCCATGGGCATCGTGGCGACGGTCCATCTGGTGGAAGAGAAACTGATTTCCGCCGGGCTTGGCGGTGATTTGCAACGCCTGCTGTTGATGGACAGTGTCTCGGACTGGAACCATCGGCCGGAACCCGACCAGTTGTTTTATTTCAGCGGCGGCCCGGGGGATTTCGAGTTGCCCAAGGATCTGCGCCATCTGGAGCGCGGTTTCCACGAGGTGTTTCGCGAGCAGTTGTCCTATCACGCCATGGTCGAGATCGTTGACGGTCGGCACTACGTGTTGCTGCAAGACCAGAGCGACTTCGAAGAGCGCGAACGGGTGCTGTTCGCCGTGGTGCTGGTGGGCTTCGTGCTCAGCCTGGCGCTGGCGGTATTTCTGGGCTGGGTCCTGGCCCGCCGTGTGATGGCGCCCGTGGTTCGTCTGGCCCGGCAAGTGCGTCATCGCGATCAGCTTCTGGGGCTCGCGCCGCCGCTGGCCCCGGACTATGCCGCCGATGAGGTGGGAGAACTGGCGGTGGCGTTCGACGCCACACTGGGACGTTTGCGCCAGGCCTTGACCCGCGAGCGGTTGTTTACCAGCGACGTGAGCCACGAGTTGCGCACACCGTTGATGGTCCTGGCGACCTCGTGTGAGTTGCTGTTGGAAAACCCGGCGCTGGATCCGCGCGGTCGTACCCAGGTCGAGCGTATCAATCGGGCCAGTGAAGAGATGCGCGAGCTGGTGCAGACCTTCCTGATGCTCGCCAGGGCCGAGCGTGAAGACAACGGCATGTCGCCTCGGCTGACCCTGGGGCAGGTGGCCGAGAACCTCCTTGGCGTATGGCGTGCGCCCATCGAATCCAAAGGCCTGACGCTGATCTTCGAACCTGGGCAAACCGTCGACACCCTGTATAACGCCACGTTCCTGACGGCCGTGATGGGCAATCTGTTGCGTAATGCCCTGCACTACACCGACCAGGGATTCATCCGCCTTTCGCTGACCACCACCGGATTCGTGGTCGAGGACAGCGGCGTGGGGATTCCTGAGGAGAAGCGCGAAGCGATGTTCGAGCCGTTCGTGCGCGGTAACGAAAAACGCGGCGAGGGCTTGGGATTGGGCTTGTCCCTGGTGCAGCGCATTTGCGAAAACCAGGGCTGGACAGTCAGCCTCAGTACGATGGAGCCCAATGGTTGCCATTTCGAAGTGGAATTGAATCCAAAGGGCTAAGCCCCTCTGTTGAAAAGTCTTGTAAATATTGGAGCGTTTACCTGACTTTATTTTCACAAAGGCATGACATTCCGATTCATAAGGTGGGCCGATCAGTCATCGAGGCCCACCTAATGTCCAAACCCATCAAGCTGGAATTTTCTGAAAAATACGACGAGCAGCACGCCAGGGAATATTTTCATAAGCATCGCCGTGGCTTGAGTCGCCGTCTGTCCAACCAGCGAGACCAACAACTGGCCCGGCGTGCATTGGCCCTCGTCGGAGACCCCGGCCTGGTCCTGGACCTGCCCTGCGGTGCCGGGCGCTTCTGGTCTTTGTTGGCCGAAAAGCCGAACCGAGTCATCATCGGCGCCGACAATTCCGAGGCCATGCTCAGTACTGCATTGGAGGCCCAACCGACCGATGTGGTGAAACGGGTACGGCCCTTGCACACTTCTGCGTTCGACATCGCCTTGCCTGATAACGCCGTCGACAGTATTTTTTGTATGCGTTTGTTGCATCACATCGGTGAACCCGCGCATCGATTGGCGATTCTGAAGGAATTCGAGCGTGTCAGCCGTGACAGCGTGATCGTTTCATTGTGGGTCGATGGCAATTTCAAGGCCTGGAAACGCAAGCGTCTGGAGCGCACCCGTGGGCAGAAAGACTACCAGAATCGATTTGTGTTACCGACAGATACAGTAGAGGAAGAGTTTCGACAGGCTGGGTTTCGCATTCAGGAACGGCTGGATTTCCTACCGCTCTATGCCATGTGGCGAGTTTATGTATTACGCAAGAGGTAAGAGCATGGTTGTGCAGGCAGTAGAGACAACTGGCATTTCCCGCAACAGCTTCGAACATTTTTGGAACCAGCAAGGTGAGTGGGTGGAAGAACCCAACGTGCGACGTGGCGGTGAAAGCGGCGTGCAGCGGATCAACAGCAACGACGGCGAGCTGTTGTATGCCAAGCGTCAAACGGGGCACATTTATCGCAGTTGGTTGTATCCGCTCGGTCGACCGACCGTGCTGCGTGAGCAAGACGCGTTGCTGGCGTTGACCCAGTTGAATGTCCGCGTGCCAGAGCTGATCTTTTGTGGTGCCCAGCGTGACCCCGACCACAAGTGGCGTGCGCTGTTAGTGACCCATGCGCTGGAAGGCTTCGAGGAGATCGAGCATTGGTATGCCGGCGGCGGACGTGAGCGCCATGGCGAAGCGGTGCATGATCAAATCCTCCAGGCCCTGGCTGAGAACCTGGCCCGCATGCACAAGGGCCGTTGGCAGCATGGCTGCCTCTACATCAAGCATGTTTTTGTGCGGGTGACAGGAGAGGGCGAAGCGGCCAAGGCCGAAGTGGCCCTGCTGGATCTGGAGAAATGTCGCCAGCGTCTGACTGCCCGGCGTGCGGCCTCCCATGACCTGAAGCAACTGCGGCGCCATTCGTCGTTCAGCGATGTCGATTGGAAAAAACTCGTCTACTTTTATGAGACGGCGTTTGGCAGCGCTATCAAAGGTTTATAGCCATGAAACTAGAAATTGCTAGAGGTTTGTTTTTAGTCGGAGCCCTGGCAGTTGCGTCAATGGCGGTGGCTGTATGGGAACAGCCACGCTCGCAGATCCTCAGTGCCTCCAGTGAGGGGGCGCATTGTCCCCTGCCGCGTGTGGCAAAGGCGAGCGAAGCGATCCGACCGGACGATGATCTGCTGCTGTTCATGTTCAGCCTGTCCCAGGGGATGAGGCCTCAGAGTTGAACATCACGAAGCCAAAAAGGCCTCGCTTGTGCGAGGCCTTTTTTTCTGCCGCAATCACCAGTCGAGCACTAAAACCTGTGGTGAGGGAGCTTGCTCCCCTGGACCGCGAAGCGGTCCCAATCGATTGCTCAGGTAGCCTTGGCGCATTGACGACGGCTTCGCAGCCGAGCGGGAGCAAGCTCCCTCGCCACAAAAACCATCCGGTTCCCTTCTGGCCGCCTTCAGGGTTTATCGGGTTTGGCCAGCAGTGTGTAGACGCAGGGCAGCACAAACAGGGTGAACAAGGTGCCAATCGACATGCCCGTGGCGATCACCGTGCCGATGTCGAAGCGGCTCACTGCCCCGGCGCCTGTGGCGAAGATGAGCGGCACCATGCCGAACACCATCGCCGCGGTGGTCATCAGCACCGGTCGCAGACGAATCGACGCGGCTTGTTCCACGGCTTCGCGCGGCGACAGGTTCTGTTCCCTGCGCAACTGGTTGGCGAACTCGACAATCAGGATCCCGTGCTTGCTGATCAGGCCGATCAACGTCACCAGGCCCACCTGGGTATAGATGTTCATGCTCGACCAGCCGAGGAACAGCGGAATCAGGGCGCCGCAGATGGACAACGGCACGGTCACCAGGATCACCAGCGGATCCCGGAAGCTTTCGAACTGCGCGGCCAGCACCAGGAAGATAATCGCCAGGGCCAGGGCAAAGGTCACCCACAACGCGCTGCCCTCCTGTACGAATTGGCGTGAAGCCCCGGCGTAATCGAAGGCGAACCCCACCGGCGCTTCCTCCCGGGCGATCTGGCGGACGGTCTCGATGGCCTCGCCCATGCTCACGATGGGAAAGCCTGAAATCGTCACCGCATTGAGCTGCTGGAACTGGTTCAGTTGTCGCGGCCGCGCCCGGTCGCTGACCTTGATCAGGGTCGATAGCGGTAGCGATTCACCCTTGGCATTTTTCACGTAGTAATTGTTCAGCCAGTCCGGGTTGTCCCGGAACGGCCGTTCGACCTGGGCGATGACCTTGTAGCTGCGGCCTTCGAGGGTGAAGCGATTGATCTCCGATTCCCCCAGCAGCGTCGCCAGGGTGCCGCCCAGGTCCTGCATGGAAACGCCCATCTGGGCGGCCTTGGCGCGATCGATATCCACCACGACTTCTGGCTTGTCGAACGCAAGGTCGATGTCCATGAAGGCGAATTTGCCGGATTCCAATGCGCGCTTTTTGACCCGGTCGGCAACCTCCAGCAGCGTTGCGTAGTCCTTCGGGGAGTTGATGACGAACGCGAACGGCAAGCCTTCGCCGGTGCCCGGCAGCGAGGGCAGGTTGAAGCCGAAGATCTGCAAGCCAGGCACGCTTTCCAGCTTGGCCTGCACCTCGGGCAGGATTTCCATCTGGGTGCGGTCGCGTTCGTTCCAGGGCTTGAGCAGGAAGCCGCCGATGCCCGACTGCACGCCGTTGTAGCCATTGATCTGGAAGGAGGAGTAGTACTCCGGGAACTCCTTGAAAATGGTAATGAAGTGATCGGTATAGGTGTTCAGGTAGTCGAGGTTGGTGGGCTGCGGGGCGTTGGCCATCATGAAGATGATGCCCTGGTCCTCGTCGGGAGCCAGTTCGGACTTGCTGAACATGACCAGCACCGGGATCAGCAGCAGCACGATCACCGCGAACACCAGCACCACCGGCCGGGTGTTGAGCGTGCCATGGAGCATGCGCTGGTAACGGCTCTTCAAGCGTTCGAAGAGCGTGTCCAGCCGATGGGCCAGCCCCGAGGGGTTCTCATCGTGACGCAGGAGCAGGGCGCACATCATGGGCGACAGGGTCAGGGCGACGATCCCGGAGATCACCACCGCGCCAGCCAGGGTCAAGGCGAACTCCTTGAACAAGGCGCCCGTCAGGCCCTCGAGCAGGCCGATCGGTGCATACACCGCCGCCAGGGTGATGGTCATCGAGACCACCGGCATGGCGATTTCCCGGGCACCTTCTATCGCGGCGTCGAACGGAGTCTTGCCTTCCTCGATGTGCCGATGAATGTTTTCCACCACCACGATGGCGTCGTCCACCACCAGGCCGATGGCGAGCACCATGGCCAGCAGCGTCAGCAGGTTCATCGAGTAGCCCATCAACTGCATGAAAAACATCACGCCGATCATCGACAGCGGGATGGTCACCACCGGGATGATCACCGAACGCAGGGCGCCGAGGAACAGGAACACCACGACGATGACGATCAGCACCGCTTCGAACAGGGTCTTCACCACCTCGTCGAGGGAAGCCTGGATGAACAGGGTGGCGTCGTAGGCAATCTCGGCCTTGAGGTTGGTCGGCAGTTGCGCCTCCATCTCCGGCATGATCTTGCGCACTTCCTTGATCACATCCAGCGGGTTCGCGCCCGGCGTGGCCTTGATCCCGATGTACACCGAAGGCGTGCCACCAAAGGAGCTGATGGTGTCGTAGTTCTCGGCGCCCATTTCCACGCGGGCCACGTCCCGCAGCAACACGCGGCTGTCGCCGTCGGTCTTGAGCGGGATCGCGGCGAAGGCCTCGGCGGACTTGAGTTCGGTGTTGGCGTTGATGCTGGTGACGACGTATTCGCCTTTCACTTCACCGGCGGCGGAGAGGAAGTTGTGCTGGCGCACGGCATTGGTCACGTCGGCGGCGGTCAGGCCGAAGCCGGCGAGCTTGACCGGGTCCAGCCACAGGCGCATGGCGAAGACCTGGTTGCCGAGGATCTCCGCCTCGGCCATGCCGGGCAGTGTCGCCAGCTTGGGCTGGACCACCCGTGACAGGTAGTCGGTGATCTGCGGGTTGTTCAGTTCCTTGCTGAAGAAGCTGATGTACATCAGCGCCGAGGCATCGGCGGCCTCGCGGCTGAGGACCGGGTCCTCGGCATCCTGGGGCAACTGGTTCTTGACCTCGTTGGCCTTGGCCAGCAGTTCGGTAAAGAGCCGGTCGCTGTTGGAGCCGATGCGGGCATAGACCGAAATCACCGAGAAGTTCTGGCGACTGACCGAGGTCATGTAGTCGATGCCCTCGGCACTGGCCAGGCTCTGCTGCATCGGTTGGGTGATGTAGCCCTGGATGGTCTCGGCGTTGGCCCCGGGGTAGGCAGTGGTCACTGTGATCAGGGCGTTTTCCATTTGTGGATACTGGCGCAGGGGCAGCTTGCTCCAGGCCTGGAAGCCCAGCAGTACGATCAACAGGCTGACCACGGTGGCGAGCACCGGACGACGGATGAACGGATCGGTAAAAGCCATGGGGGTTCCTTGATCAGTCCGCGCGCGGCGTGCTGTTCTGTTCGGTCAGGGTCTTGTCGTCGCTGATGGCGATCGGCGTACCGTTATCGAGCTTGATCTGGCCGGCGATCACGACTTGTTCGCCGCTCTGCACGCCCTTGGAAACCAGCACTTGGCCGTCGCGTCGCTCGCCGGTTTCAACGAAACGCCGTTCGGCGATCAGGACGGGCTGGCCCTTGTCGTCTTTCTCGACGGTGCCGTCGGCGGCTTTCTTTTGCGTCACCACGTACATGGAGTTGCCGTAGAGGGTGTAGGTCACGGCGCTTTCCGGCACGACGATGCCGGCGGCCACGTCCGGCAGGATCACCTGCAGGTTGGCGAACATGCCGGGCAGCAGCTTGCCGTCGGGGTTGGCCAGGGTGGCGCGCACCAGGACGTTGCGGGTGCTGTCCTCGACCTTGGGGTTGATCGCGCTGATGGTGCCGACGAAGGTCTGCCCGGGATAGGCCGAGACGCTGACGTTGACCGATTGGGCTACAGCGAGCCGGGGCACGCTTTGCTCAGGCACGTAGAAGTCCACGTACAGGCTGCTGAGGTCTTGCAGGGTGGCGATCACCGTGCCACTGGCCAGGTAGTCGCCGACATCCACCTGGCGAATGCCGATGGTGCCGCTGAACGGCGCCAGGATGTGTTTCTTGGCCAGCGACGCCTTGAGTTGGTTGACCGTGGCCTGGTTCTTCTTCAGTTGCGCCGAGAGCCGGTCGAATTCGCCCTTGGAGATCGCCTGGCTGCCCACCAGCTGTCGGCCGCGACCGAAATCCACTTGCGACAGGCCCAGGTCGGCCTCGGCGGTTTCCAGCAGGGCGCTTTCGACTTCGCTGTCCAGTTGCAGGAGCGGCTGACCAACCTTGACCTTTTGCCCCGACTGGAACTGCACCTTCTGCACGGTCCCGGCGATCTCCAGGCTCAGGTCCACCCCTTGCAGGGCCTTCAGACTGCCCACGGTGGGCAGGCGAGCCTGCCAGGGTTGCTGGGCGGCCGTGGCCACGGCGACGCTGATCGGAGGTTTTGGCTCGGAGAACGACTGGATCTCCTGGTAAACGGAAAAGGCCTTGTAGCCGGCGAGCAACAGCACTACCAGCAGGACAACACCCAACATGATCAGCATGCGGCGTCGCAGCATGTTCCACTTCCTTGGAAAAAAATTGAGAGAAAATACAGATAGGCGGGCACATTACCCTGAGAGTGCGGGCTATTCCAGATGCTGACGGGCCCGTGGTGCGTGGGACTTTTCCGAAAAGCAGGGAGCTTGGCGCCGATGGCGCTTCGCTCCCTTGTTCAGACCAGATGCAAATGGTTGTCCCAGAGCCCTGCCGGCAGATCCAGGGGTTTTGCAACCAGTTGTGTCTGACGACAATCGTAATAGCGGCAACGTCCCTGGCCCGACGTCACGACAAAACCGTCGGCTACCGCGCCCACGCCGGCACAGTCCGGCAAGGGTGCATCCAGGCGGACTTCGCCACTGTCCAGGTCCCAGATGAAGAAGCGGTTGCCGCGCGGGGCGGTCAGGGCCACCAGGCGCAGGTCGCTGTGCACAGCGACGCTGGCGGTGTAGTGCCCCATGGCCTGCAATTGTTCTTCGGGCACCGGGAATGCGTGGAACGGCTGCCCTGGCCGTTTGATCGCCACCAGTTCCGACGATTCGTGGGCAGCGCCCATGAACTGCTGGCCAGAGACGATGGTGCCGTCACTGGCGATGCCAAGGTGGCGCACGCTGTTCATCGATTGGGCGAGGGTTTCCTTGCTCAGCAGGATGCCATCGCGTTGCATCAGCACCAGGCTCGGTTCCATGGCGTCGAGGTTCATTTCGACCCGGCTTTCGGCCTCGGTGCGAATGCCGCCGTTGGCCACCACCAGCGTCTCGCCATCGGGCATCCAGGACACCTGGTGAGGGCCGATGCCATGGGTGGATATCTCGCCGCTGTGCACCAGCCGCTCGCCTTCGAAACGGTAAACGCCCAACAGGCCGCGTCCCGGGTCGGTGGTGTCGTTCTCGGTGGCGTACAGCCATTCGCCGCTGTTATGGATGACCGCGTGGCCGTAGAAATGCCGGTTCGGCAGCGAGGCGATGGTTTGCAGCAGCGCCCCGTCGCGCAGGTCGATCAAGTAGCTTTCGGTGCCTGGACGACGGGCGACGAACAGCGCAATCGGCTGCGTCGGGTGATTGATGATGTCATGGCAGCGTTGGCCGACCTGGGTGGCGAACACCCGCGTGCCGTCCAGTCGATAGCCGACGGCGTAGTGCTTGCCGTCGCCATCGTCCCGTGCCGAAAGCAAGAGTGGGTGCTTGTCCTTTTGCTTGAACAGCGTCCAGCCGCCCAGGGTGACGGCGCCGAGCAGCAAACTGCCCAGTGCCAGGACCTGACGTCGAAACATGATCAGTCACCGTCGTTGGCATTGAAGCCCAGTTGAATGCCCAGCGCCTTGGCCAGTTCGCCTTCGTGCAGGCGATGGACGACGTTGAGGCTGTCGTACAAATCGTTGAGTTGCTGGCGCCCGGCATCGTCGTTGAGCATTTCGGTCAAGGAGCGCTGGCTGCTGGCGAACAGTTTCAAGGAGGCATCGTAGGCGGCGTCGATCTTGTCCGCCAACGGTTTCTGGTCGCTTGGCAGCAGGCCGCGCAGGCCCTTGTTGTCCACCCCGGCCCAGACGGTCCTGGCCGCGCTCAGGCTGGCTTCCAGCCCTTGCAACGACGACTGGCTGCGCCAGGCATCGGCCTGGAATGGCTGAGGTACGCCCTTGCTCTGGCGGCCCATCGGCGTGCCGAGTTTTTTCTTCAGCGTGTCCAGGGCCGTGACCTGCACGCGCAGCAGATCGGCGATGGCCTCGTGGGAGTCGGCGTAGCGCTGGTTGGGGAACTTGCTCATCTGCGCGAGCATGCCGTCGTTGGCGTTCCAACCCGACAGGATCTCTTCGGCCAGTTGTTTCTGGCGTTCGCCGATGGCGGTGAGCAGCGGGCAGTACTTGGCTTTCTGGGCACTGTCGGCCATGTCGATTTTCGCGTCGAACAGCAGGTATTCGTAGGCCGAGAGCCCTTGTACGACCACGCTGGACTTGGCCAGGCCGGCGGCGTCGATCTGTGGCTGGCTGTTGACCAGTTGCTCGACCTGGCGACCCACCAGGTTTTTCTTGTCCGGCCAGAACTGCACCTGCCATGCGCGATTGCCCTCGGCCAGCGGGCCGATCAACAGGGGTTGCAACTCGGCCCAGGCTTTTTGCGCCTTGAGGAAGTCGGCGCGGGCGGTGTCCAGGTTTTCCTTGCCTTGGCAGAACGCCAGGGCGCTGGTTGCCAGTTGCCGGTCGGCGTCGACCCAGCGGCTGTAGGTCGGCAGGATCACCTGCTTGGCGATGGCGGCCGAGGTGACCGCTTGCGGGTCCTGGGGCGAGCAGGCACCCAGGGCGAGGGCGGCGAGGCTGGTGAACAACAGCTTGGGACGGAACATGTCAGGCTCCCATTTCTGGAAAAGGCATTTAAAGGGAATTCAGAAAGGCCAGCAACGCAGCGCGTTGCTCGGCATTGAACGCTAAAACCTGGCGTTGCGCCGCTTGTGCTTCGCCGCCATGCCACAGCACGGCTTCGAGCAGGTTGCGGGCACGACCGTCATGCAGGAACTGGGTGTGGCCGTTAACGGTTTCAGTCAGGCCGATGCCCCACAGCGGCGGGGTTCGCCAATCACGGCCGCTGGCCTTGAATTCGCTGCGGTTATCGGCCAGGCCTTCGCCCATGTCGTGCAGCAGCAGGTCGCTGTAGGGGCGGATGACCTGGTTGGCAAGCTCCGGTTCAGCGGCGTTGGCAGCGGTGGTGTATTTGGGGGTGTGGCAAGACTGGCAACCGGTTTGGAAAAACAGATTCTTGCCCGCCAATACCTGGGGAGAATTCACCTCGCGACGGGCCGGTACGGCGAGGTTACGGCTGTAGAACAGCACCAGTCGCAGGATGTTGTCGCTGACTTCCGGCTCGCCGTCCGGGCCGTTGCCGCTGGGGGCGCGCTTGCAATCGACCTGGGTTTCGGTGCAGTCGTCGAAGGGCCGCAGGCTCGTCGTCAGGCCCATGTCACCGGAGAACGCATGGACGTTCTGTTGGTTGAGGTTGGGTTGGCCGGCCTTCCAGCCAAACCGTCCAAGTACGGTTTTCTGTTGGGCATCGTCCCAGACCTGGTTGGGACGACCGGAAATGCCGTTGTTTTCCCGCGCCTGGGCTTTGGCGTTGGCCAGGATGGCTTCGTCAGGAATCGCCTCCAGCAACCCCAGGCCGATCATCGGCGGAGCGACACGGGCGGAAAAGCGCGTGTCCGGGTGCATCGGCCCATAGGCCAATTGGGTGATCTGCAGGTTTGGCTTGCGCAGCTCCACGACGGTGCCGTCCTTGAAGCGCACCGGGACGGGGCTGTAATCGACCCGGACTTTACCTTCGGGAGCGACACCGGGGACGGACATGTCCTGCAACTGCCCGCCGTAAACCGGTTCCGGCACCACCCCCAGTTGTTCGACGACCTTGGCGTAGGCTGGCGCATCGGGAATCGACAGGCGCACCAGCATCGACACCGCGCTGCTCGCGTCCGGCGCCGGCGGATGGCCGCGACCGTCCTTGATGTGGCAGTTCTGGCAGGCGTTGGTGTTGAACAAGGGACCGAGGCCATCGCGGGCGGTGGTGGTCGAGGGGGCGATCACCCACGGGCTGCGGAAGAAGCTGTTGCCGACGCTGAAATCCACGCGCCGCGAAGGTGGCAGGTTGGCCGAGGGCAGGGAAAAGGCGTTCTGATCGCTCTTGCGAACCGTCGCGGCGCCACCGGAACGGGCTTCACCCGGTTCGGCCTGGGTAAAACGCGGGGCATCATCGCAGGCACTCAGGCCCAGGGCCATGAACAGTGCACATAAACGAAGAGGCAACGACGGCATCGGGCGACCTGGGAGATAGGTGAAAAGAGGGCGCAAAGTCTAACAGGGCGGGGCAGTTTGAATAAGAGGAATTATCGTTTGGTTAATGAGGTCGCGCTTGATTCACCGTGGCGAGGGAGCTTGCTCCCGCTC
>NZ_JACNDD010000219.1:0-7604 GCF_017351395.1 Pseudomonas sp. FW305-28 | reverse complement strand
GCACATCCACCGTTTATGTAAGCTGACCTACCGCTATCGCGAGCAAGCTCGCTCCCACAGGGTGGATTGTGCCAAGCGCAGGTTCTGGGATCACTGGACCTGCTTGCGCTGGCGGGCATGGTTTTGCCATTCACCCGGGCAATAAAAAACCGCTGGTTCAATCAGCGGTTTTTCATTTCAGCGAACCGAGGATCAGAAATCCTCCAACCGCCACACTTCATACGCTGGCGTCTCGTACGGATGGCTTTGTTTCAGCGCCTTCACCACCCCACGAATCAGCTCATCGGCAACGACAAGCTCTACCTTCCACTCCTCGACCTGCTCGACCTGCCCCGCCTCGCCAATGAACGGCTGGCTGCCGTCCAACGGGCGAAACTGGCCCAGGCCCAACACTTGCCAGGCACAGTGGTCATAGCCGCCGATTCGCCCGCCACCGGCAGCGAATACGGCGCTTTTGACCTCGTCCACGTGACTGGCCGGGACGAAGAAGCAGAGCTTGTACACCGTCTCAGTTCACCCAGACGCGGGCGTTACGGAACATGCGCATCCAGGGCGCGTCTTCGTTCCAGTCGTCCGAACGCCACGAGTTCTGCACCGCGCGGAACACCCGCTCCGGGTGCGGCATCATGATCGTGACACGGCCGTCGCGGCTGGTCAGGCCGGTGATCCCGCGCGGCGAGCCGTTCGGGTTGGCCGGGTAGGTTTCGGTGACCTTGCCGTGGTTGTCGACAAAACGCAGCGACACGCAACCGGACAGGTCGGCTTCGAGCAGGGCTTCTTCGCTTTCGAACTCCGCATGGCCTTCGCCGTGGGCGATGGCGATCGGCATGCGCGAACCGGCCATGCCCTGCAGGAAGATCGAGTTCGACTCCTGGACCTGGACCATCGCCACGCGCGCTTCGAACTGCTCGGAACGGTTACGCACGAAGTGCGGCCAGAATTCGCTGCCCGGGATCAGCTCGTGCAGGTTGGACATCATCTGGCAACCGTTGCACACGCCGAGGGTGAAGCTGTCGTTACGCTCGAAGAAACCTTGGAACGCGTCGCGGGCGCGGCTGTTGAACAGCGCCGACTTGGCCCAGCCTTCACCGGCACCGAGCACGTCGCCATAGGAGAAACCGCCGCAGGCGACCATGCCCTTGAAGTCGTTCAGGTCGACACGACCGGCCAGGATGTCGCTCATGTGCACGTCGATCGCGTTGAAACCGGCGCGGTCGAACGCTGCCGCCATCTCCACCTGGCCATTGACGCCCTGCTCGCGCAGGACCGCCACTTGTGGGCGAATGCCTTTCTTGATGTAGGGCGCGGCCACGTCGAGGTTGACGTCGTAGCTAAGCTTGGCGCTCAGGCCCGGGTTGTCTTCTTCCAGCAGCGCGTCGAACTCCTGCTCGGCACACTCGGCGTTGTCGCGCAGGCGCTGGATCTGGTAGCTGGTTTCAGCCCACTGACGCTGCAACAGACTGCGCTGGCCTTCGAAGACGGTGTCGCCATTGAAAGTGATGTTGATGTGGGCGTTGTTGATCGGCTGGCCGATCACCGAGACGCAATCGGCCAGGCCGGCGGCGCTGAACTGGGCGAGGATGTCCGGGGTGGCGTCCTGGCGAACCTGGATCACCGCACCCAGTTCTTCGTTGAACAGGATGGCCGGGATTTCAGCCGTGGACTCGGCCACGCTGTCGAGGGTCAGGCTCAGGCCACAGTGACCGGCGAAGGCCATTTCCACCACGGTGGTCAGCAAACCACCGTCGGAACGGTCGTGGTAGGCCAGCAGGTGACCGTCGGCGTTGAGGCCCTGGATGACGGCGAAGAACGCCTTCAGGTCTTCGGCATCGTCGACGTCCGGCGCTTGCGAACCGAGCTTGCCATGCACCTGGGCCAGGATCGAGGCGCCCATGCGGTTCTGGCCACGGCCCAGGTCGATCAGGATCAGGTCGGTGGTGCCCTTGTCCATGCGCAGTTGCGGGGTCAGGGTCTGGCGGATGTCGGTGACCGGGGCGAAACCGGTCACGATCAGCGACAGCGGCGAGGTCACGCTCTTGTCCACGCCTTCGTCGTTCCAGCGCGTGGCCATGGACATGGAGTCCTTGCCCACCGGAATGGTGATGCCCAGCTCCGGGCACAGCTCCATGCCGACAGCCTTGACGGTGTCGTACAGGCGGGCATCTTCACCCGGGTGACCGGCGGCGGACATCCAGTTGGCCGACAGCTTGATGTCGGAAATCTTGCCGATGCGCGAAGCCGCGATGTTGGTCAGGGTCTCGCCGATCGCCATGCGGCCCGAGGCCGGGGCATCCAGCAGCGCCAGCGGCGTGCGCTCGCCCATCGCCATGGCTTCGCCGGTGTAGACGTCGAAGCTGGTGGCGGTCACGGCCACGTCGGCCACCGGCACCTGCCATGGGCCGACCATCTGGTCACGGGCCACGAGGCCGGTGATGGTGCGGTCGCCGATGGTGATCAGGAAGCTCTTGCTCGCCACGGCCGGGTGATGCAGCACGCGCTCGATGGACTCGGCGAGGTCGAGGGTCGACGGATCGAAATCATCGCCCAGCTCCGCTTCGCGAACCGCCGAACGGTGCATGCGCGGGGCCTTGCCCAGCAGCACTTCCAGCGGCATGTCCACCGGGCTGTTGCCGAAGTGGCTGTCGGTCACGGTCAGTTGCGGCTCGGCGGTGGCTTCACCCACTACCGCGAACGGGCAGCGCTCGCGCTCGCAAATGGCCTGGAAGCGTTCGAAGTCGGCCGGGCCGACCGCCAGGACGTAACGTTCCTGGGATTCGTTGCTCCAGATTTCGTGCGGGGCCATGCCCGGCTCGTCGTTCGGAATGTTGCGCAGTTCGAAACGGCCACCGCGGCCGCCGTCGTTGACCAGTTCCGGGAAGGCGTTGGACAGGCCGCCCGCGCCGACGTCGTGGATGAAGCTGATGGGGTTGTGTTCACCCAACTGCCAGCAACGGTCGATGACTTCCTGGCAACGGCGTTCCATTTCCGGGTTTTCCCGCTGGACCGAGGCGAAGTCCAGGTCGGCCGAGCTGGTGCCGGTGGCCATGGAGGAAGCCGCGCCGCCACCCAGGCCGATCAGCATGGCCGGGCCGCCGAGGACGATCAGCTTGGAGCCGACCAGGATCTCGCCTTTTTGTACGTGTTCGGCGCGGATGTTGCCCATGCCGCCCGCGAGCATGATCGGCTTGTGGTAACCACGGACTTCCTCACCACGGGGGGTGGTGATGGACTGTTCGAAGGTACGGAAGTAGCCGGTCAGGGCCGGACGGCCGAATTCGTTGTTGAACGCCGCGCCCCCCAGGGGACCTTCGATCATGATGTCGAGGGCGTTGACGATACGCTCAGGCTTGCCGTAGGGCTTTTCCCACGGCTGTTCGAAGCCCGGGATCTGCAGGTTCGACACGGTGAAGCCGGTCAGGCCGGCCTTGGGCTTGGCACCGCGCCCGGTGGCGCCTTCGTCACGGATCTCGCCACCGGAACCGGTGGACGCGCCCGGGAACGGCGCAATGGCGGTCGGGTGGTTGTGGGTCTCGACCTTCATCAGGATGTGCACCGGCTCCTGGACCGCACCGTACTGGCGGGTCTCGGGGTTCGGGTAGAAGCGACCGGCAACGTTGCCGACGATCACCGCCGCGTTGTCCTTGTAGGCCGACAGCACACCTTCGTTATGCATCTGATAGGTGTTCTTGATCATGCCGAACAGGCTTTTTTCCTGGCTCTGGCCGTCAATGTCCCAACTGGCGTTGAAGATCTTGTGGCGGCAGTGCTCGGAGTTGGCCTGGGCGAACATCATCAGTTCGATGTCGTGCGGGTTGCGCTTCAAGCCCTGGAAGGCGTTGACCAGGTAATCGATCTCGTCTTCGGCCAGGGCCAGGCCCAGTTCGGCGTTGGCGTTTTCCAGTGCGGCACGGCCGCCGCCCAGTACGTCGATGGCCGTCAGCGGCTTGGGCTCGGCGTGGCTGAACAGACCCGCGGCCTGCTCCAGGTTGCCCAGCACGACCTGGGTCATGCGGTCATGCAGGCCTTCGGCGATCAACCGGGCCTCGGCCTCGCTGAACTCACCGGCGACATAAAAGGCAATGCCGCGCTCCAGGCGCTGGACCTTCGTCAGGCCGCAATTGCGGGCGATGTCGCTGGCCTTGCTCGACCATGGCGAAATGGTGCCGAAACGCGGCAGCACCAGGAACAGGCGACCGGCCGGCTCCTGGACAGGAACACTGGGGCCGTACTTCAGAAGGCGCGCGAGCACCTGCTGTTCGTCGCCGGTCAAACCGCCGGTGACTTCGGCGAAGTGAGCGAATTCAGCATACAAGCCACTGACAGCCGGAACCTTTTGGCTCAGTTGCTCAAGGAGTTTGCTGTGGCGAAAGGCAGAAAGGGCAGGAGCGCCGCGCAGGATCAACATCTTCGGGACAGCCTCGGGAAGGGGGTGTGCTTTGAGGCCGTGCATTCTAGCCTAAACCGCCGGCAACGGCACCCGAAACGGCACGCACGGTGCTGGCCGAATGTCGGTCTTTACGCGTACGGAGGTATTGAGCCCCCGTGCCAAGGTTCGTGCAGAGATATTTTTCAGCGGCGCAAAGCCCGCCACACCCCGGCCGGCCGGTGTTGCGGACATGTTTTGCAACCGCTAGCAGACTGGCCTTTTGCTGTCGAGATATGGCGGTAGGGGCCGTTTGCGTATACTGCGCAGATGTTTTCCCCAACGGCTTTGCGTCCGCGATATGCCAGATGGCTGATCGCAACCGGACTCTTCCTGGTGCTCAGTGGTTGTGTTGAGAAACCCAACACACTGGAGCGCGTAAAGGAGGATGGCGTGCTGCGGGTGGTTACCCGAAACAGCCCCGCCACCTACTTTGAGGATCGTAACGGTGAAACCGGCTTCGAATACGAGCTGGTGAAGCGCTTCGCCGACGATTTGGGTGTGGAACTGAAGATCGAGACCGCCGACAACCTCGACGACCTGTTCAACCAGATCGGCAAACCCAACGGTCCGGTATTGGCGGCCGCAGGCCTGGTCAGCAGCGAACAGCGCAAGAAGCAGGTGCGGTTTTCCCACGCCTACCTGGAAGTCACCCCGCAGGTCATCTACCGCAATGGCCAGTCACGCCCCACCGACGCGGCCGCCCTAGCGGGCAAGAAGATCATGGTGCTCAAGGGCAGCAGCCACGCCGAACAGCTGGCGCAGCTGAAACAGCAATACCCCGGCATCGAATACGAAGAGTCCGACGCGGTTGAAGTGGTCGACCTGCTGCGCATGGTCGACGAGGGCCAGATCGACCTCACCCTGGTGGACTCCAACGAAGTGGCGATGAATCAGGTGTACTTCCCCAACGTGCGCGTGGCCTTCGACCTCGGCGATGCCCGCAACCAGAGCTGGGCGGTGGCCCCTGGTGAAGACAACAGCCTGCTCAACGAGATCAACAGCTACCTCGACAAGGTGCAGAAGAACGGCACGCTGCAACGCCTCAAGGACCGCTACTACGGCCACGTCGATGTCCTCGGCTACATGGGCGCCACCACGTTCGCCCAGCATCTGCAACAACGCCTGCCCAAATACGAGCAGCACTTCAAGGCCTACGCCAAGCAGGAAAAAGTCGATTGGCGCCTGCTGGCCGCGATCGGCTACCAGGAATCACTGTGGCAACCGGCGGTCACGTCCAAGACCGGCGTGCGCGGCCTGATGATGCTGACCCAGAACACCGCCCAGGCCATGGGCGTGTCCAACCGCCTGGACCCAAAGCAAAGCATCATGGGCGGCGCCAAGTACCTGGCCTACATGAAGGACCAACTGGACGAAAGCATCCAGGAGCCCGACCGCACCTGGTTCGCCCTGGCTGCCTATAACGTCGGCAGCGGCCACCTGGACGACGCCCGCAAACTGGCGGCCAAGGAAGGGCTGAACCCGGACAAGTGGCTGGATGTGAAGAAGATCCTGCCGCGCCTGTCCCAGAAGCAGTGGTACAGCAAGACCCGCTACGGCTACGCCCGGGGCGGCGAGCCCGTGCATTTCGTGGCGAACATCCGTCGCTACTACGACATCCTGACCTGGGTGACGCAGCCGCAGCTCGAAGGCGACCAGGTGGCCGAGGGCAACCTGCACGTGCCGGGTGTGGACAAGAGCAAGCCGAACCAGGAATCCCCGCAGCTCTGACAGCTGTACACAACCCTTAATGTGGGAGCGGGCCTGCGGGAGCTAGCCTGTGGGAGCAAAGCTTGCTCGCGATAGCGGTTTGACTGTCAGTCCGCAATCGCGAGCAAGCTTTGCTCCCACAGGCTAGCTCCCACAGGGGATGGTGGCTGCGGTCAGGACTTGGCGGCAGCCAGGATCAGCGCTTTCATTTCCGCCACCGCCGACTTGAACCCGACGAACAACGCATGGGCCACCAGCGCGTGGCCGATGTTCAGCTCGTTGATGCCCTTGATGGCCGCGACGGCTTCAACATTGTGGTAGTGCAGGCCATGGCCGGCGTTGACGATCAAGCCCTGGGCCAGGCCAAAGGCGACGCCATCGGCGACCCGCTGCAGCTCGTCGGCCACCTCGGTGGGGGTTTCGGCATCGGCGTAACGACCGGTGTGCAGTTCGATGGCCGGGGCGCCGACCCGCTTGGACGCTTCGATCTGCCGTTCGTCGGCATCGATGAACAGCGATACCTCGGCACCGATCTTCGACAAGCGCTCCACCGCCAGGCTGATCCGCGACTCCTGCCCCGCTACGTCGAGGCCGCCTTCGGTGGTCAGTTCCTGGCGCGTCTCCGGCACCAGGCAGATGTGCGCCGGGCGGATGAGCTCAGCGAACGCCATCATTTCCTCGGTCACGCCCATTTCGAAGTTCATGCGGGTTTGCAGCACGTCCTTGAGCAGCAGCACGTCGCGCTCCTGGATGTGGCGACGGTCTTCACGCAGGTGCACGGTGATGCCGTCGGCACCCGCCTCTTCCGCGTCCAGCGCGGCCTTGACCGGATCCGGGTAGCGCGTACCGCGGGCCTGGCGCAGGGTGGCGACATGGTCGATGTTCACGCCGAGAAGAATGCGATTGCTGGTGCTCACAAAAAGGCTCCTGAAGGGACAGATAGTCGGCCCACAGCATACGGGTTGATCAGGGCTTGCGAAACAGCTCGCGACTGACCAGGGGCCGACCGCCCAAATGCACGGCCAAGGCTTGGCGCATCAGGCGCTTGGCCGCCGACAAGGCACCCGGCGCGCTCCAGTCGGCCTCGGCCATGGCCAGCAGCTCGGCGCCGTTGAACAGCCCCGGTTGCAGCAGGTAGACCCGCTCCAGGCCAGCATCCACTTGCAAACGGTAGAGGCCGTCGGCGGCGATGGGCTCACCGTGCAGGTCGGTGCTCAAGGCGAAGCCATAGCCCAGGTCATCCAGCAGGCGCCATTCGAACGACCGCAGCAGCGGTTCCAGCGGACGGCCTTCGGCCAGGGCCAGCAGCGTGGCGGCGTAGTGGTCGAAGACGGCCGGGTGAGGATCTTCGGCGGGCAGCAGGCGGATCAGCAGTTCATTGAGGTACAAGCCGCTGAACAACGCCTCGCCGTTGAGCCAGGCGGCGACGCCGTTGCTTTCCATGCGCCCGACGTTCTTCAACTCGCCCCGC
>NZ_JACNDD010000218.1:0-7694 GCF_017351395.1 Pseudomonas sp. FW305-28 | reverse complement strand
CGGTGATGAGCGAAATCCAGAAGATGTTTTTGAAAGTGGTTTTAAAAGTAAAGGTAAAAGCAAGAATCTGTTTTTACACTCTATGGATAGTGATTGGCCTCCTAGCTATTATATTAGTACCTCTTATTCAAGGGAGGTAGGGAAGAAGTTTGCTACCGGTGACTACACAAGAATAGGGTATTTGTACACGTTGCAAAAAATTCCAGGGCATGACCTGGAAAAGGAGTTGGGAGCTGCATACTTGTTCGGAGCAGAAAAAGAGATTGCGATCCCAGGTCGCATAAGTAATGAAGATGTGCTTGGTGCAACCTTGATACTTGATAATGGGAAGGAGTTTGGTTATTCCATACCTAATCCTAATAGGAGGATAAGAAAATGATTTCTAAGGTTGAGGTACATGTATTAAGAGGAGGGAAAAAAGAAACTGCCTGTCTCGTATGTGATTCTAGCAAAATTGCAATCACTTTCTGTGCGGCAGATGGTGTCGACAGAACTTATGTAGGTAGTAATTTTTATAAGTGCTTTGCGAGTCTTCGGCGAGACAATTCAGATGTCATTTTTTTTTGTAAAGGTGCTAAGAAAAATGTTCATCCATCCGGCATGTCGGCACAGATGTCGCTTGGGCTAAAAGCATATGAGTTGAGTATGGGGGTTGCTCCAACGCTCGATGACATTGTCTATATATTTGAATATGATGATTGTAACTTGGTAAGCGATCCGAATGAGCAGGAGGTTTTTTTTAAGGAGTGGGTTGAGTCTCGCTTGGCATAGCTATAAGCATGATATGGCAATTCCTTCTTAGAGAATAAGAAAGTCTTGCTTGGCAAGGCCTTTTTGTAGGATGGAGTACCGATCTGTTTTTGCATGCTAAAGATAATCGGGATCCGCCTCGGATTTATATAAGTACAAACCCCCTCGAGGACATAGGGAGTAGCATTTGAGGCTGGCTTTGGATATGAGTCTGGATGCGTATATGTGTTAAACAATGTGTCGGGTATGGTGAATAAAAACTGGGTTTGATGTCGCCATATCGAAAGGAGTTGGAAATAGCGTTGCTTGGAGGGGTGGGTAGGAAAGATACAATAGGGGCAACACCAGTAAATGAAGATAGAATCTATGTAAGTTACTGAGTGCCTAATTTTGATAGGGGTAATATGACTTCTAGAGAAGTAGCAATTGAAATTGATGGCGTCGTTAAGAGCGCGGTTTTTGAGTGTGCTCGAAAAATAATGGCTATGACCGTAACGATGCCGGATGGATTGGTAAGAAGTTACGAGGCGGCGGATTTATATTTGTGTCTGGGGATGGTTAGGAAAGATTTTCCGAATGTGAGTTTTTTATGCAAGGGAGCCAAAATTAATGTGTATCCCTCGCGAATGTCTTCGCAAATGGCTGGTGGCGTAGTGGCCTACGAAGTTCGTTGGGGGAAGTCGGCAGATAAAACTGATATGGTTAATATTTTTGATTATGAAGATAAAGATTTGACCAATGATATTAATAAGCAGGCTGATTATCATCAGCGCTGGTTGCAGTCCTTAAACGCTGGTTCGTGATTTGCTCCCGCTGGCTACGAAGCACTCTGTATCGATTTTATGCGCCATGACATCTCGCGCCCGTCCGCACATCAAACGATCAAAGACGCTCCCACAGGTTCATCGGTGATTCGCCGGTCGCTAATCGCCCTCAGCCATTAAAAAAACCACCCCTTTGGCACCGATAACATCGTTTCTCGGCCCCGCGGCTTTTCCCTATATTGGCCCTCAGATCCGGTGGATGGCTCAACGTCCACCCCCTCAGTGTGAGTAGCCTCAATGAACAATAAACCTGACAGCACAGGGCTTGATAACGCCGGCGCGGGAACGCGGGCGGTCTGGGGTGGGGAGCAAGTCAGGCACCCCTACAACGCCACGCAAACCCCCATCGTGGCCAGCGCCGCGTACGGCTACGACGACATCGACGTCTGGTACGACGTCGCCTTGGGCAAGGCCCCCGGTTTTATCTACAGCCGCATGAGCAACCCCACCGTCGAGACCCTCGAAGCCAAGATTCGCGAGTTGGAAATGGCCGAGTCCGCGGTGGCCTTCAGCAGCGGCATGGCGGCGATCAGCAGCGTGCTCTACACCTTCCTGGCCCATGGCGATCGTGTGGTATCGACCAAGGACAGCTACGGCGGCACCAACAAGATCTTCGAAGAATTCCTGCCGCGTACCGGCGTGGCGGTGACCCTGTGCGAGACCTTCGATCACGACGACATCGAGCGTGAAATCGCCAAGGGCTGCCAGGTGCTGTACCTGGAAACTCCCACCAACCCAACCCTGAAGATCCTCGACATCCCGCGCCTGGTGGCGGCGGCCAAGCGTGTCGGCGCGGTGGTGGTGGCGGATAACACCTTTGCTACGCCACTGAACCAGAGCCCGCTGGCCTTGGGGGTGGACGTGGTGATTCACAGCGCCACCAAGTTCCTCAGCGGCCATGGCGACGTGCTCGGAGGCCTGGTGTGCGGCCGCGAAGCCTTGATGACCCAGGTGCGGCATTACCGGGAAATCAACGGCGCGAGCCTCGACCCGTTCTCGGCCTACCTGATCATCCGTGGCATGAAGACCCTGGCGCTGCGCATGCGCCAGCAACAACACAGCGCCCGGGCCTTGGCCGAATTCCTCTGCACCGAACCCCTGGTGGAGTCGGTGAATTATCCCGGCCTGCCCAGCCACCCGAACCACGCCGTGGCCTGCGCGCAAATGTCTGGCTTCGGCGCCATCGTCAGTTTTGTCCTGGCCGGTGGCATGGACACCGTCAAGCTGCTCCTGCCACGCCTGCGCTTCGCCCATTGCGCGGGCAACCTGGGCGCGGTGGAAACCATCTACGGTCCGGCCCGCACCACCAGCCATGTCGAGAACACCTTGGAAGAGCGCCAGGCCCTGGGTATCTCCGAAGGCCTGGTGCGGGTTTCGGTGGGTATCGAAGACACGGACGATTTATTGGACGACCTCAAACAGGCCTTCGCCTTTGTCAAAAAAACACTTGATCCGCAACTCAATGAAGTCCTCACCGAGACAGTGACCTGAAGTGTGAATGTTGATACTCCGCGACAAGGCTGTCAGCGGGGCGTTCATGAATAGGAATAATAATAAAAGCTCAGTGGCGCTTGTCTTACTCGCGCAGAGGTAGAGGCGCGCCCTGACATTTCATGAGAAACAACCATGTCCATAACAGAACAACAAACTAATACGCGGACCGGCTTCAAGCAGGAAATGCAGACGCGCCATATCGTCATGTTGGCACTAGGCGGCGTCATTGGTACCGGGCTGTTTCTCACGTCCGGCTACACCGTCAACCAGGCCGGCCCCATGGGCGCGGTGATCGCCTACATCATCGGTGCGCTGATGGTCTACATGGTGATGATGTGCCTGGGCGAACTGGCGGTGCAGATGCCCGAAACCGGTTCGTTCAGCACCTACGCCACGCGTTTCCTCGGGCCCGGCACCGGCTACACGGTGGCCTGGCTGTATTGGCTGACGTGGACGGTGGCCATCGGCTCCGAGTTCACCGCTGCCGGTATCCTGATGTCGCGATGGTTTCCCGACACGCCGGTGTGGATCTGGAGCGCGCTGTTCGCCGGCGTGGTGTTCCTCACCAACGTGGTCTCGGTGCGTTTGTTCGCCGAGACCGAGTTCTGGTTGTCGTTGATCAAAGTACTGACCGTGGTGGTGTTCCTGCTGATCGGCGGTGGCGCGATTCTCGGTCTGTTGAACATCGACCAGGCCCATAGCATCGGCTTGAGCAACTTCACCCGCGAAGGACTTTTTCCTACCGGCTTCATGCCTATTGCGATGACGCTGCTGGCGGTGTCCTTCGCGTTTTCCGGCACTGAACTGATCGGCATCGCCGCCGGCGAAACCAAGGACCCGCAACGCAATGTGCCGCGCGCCATCCGCACCACCGTGCTGCGCCTGGCGGTGTTTTTCGTCGGGACCATTTTTGTCCTAGCGACACTGCTGCCCCGCGAGCAAGCCGGCCTGGTGGAGAGCCCCTTCGTCACGGTGTTCACCTACATCGGCATTCCGTACTCCGCCGACATCATGAACTTCGTGATCATCAGCGCCCTGTTGTCGGCGGCCAACTCCGGGTTGTACGCCGCCTCGCGGATGCTCTGGACCCTCAGCGACCAGGGCCACCTGCCCAAGCAATTCTCGGCCCTGACCCGCATGGGCACGCCGCTCAACGCGATCATCGTCAGCATGGCCGGCGGCGCCGCCTCGTTGCTCAGCAGCGTGTTTGCCGCCGACACCATCTACCTGGCGCTGGTGTCGATCTCCGGCCTGGCCGTGGTGGTGGTGTGGATGAGCATCGCCGCGAGCCAGATCGCTTTCCGTCGTCACTATGTGGCCAACGGCGGCGACATTCGCGACCTCAAGTTCCGCGTTCGCGGTTATCCGTGGGTGCCGCTGGGGGCGCTGGTGTGCTGCAGCCTCGCGTGTGTCGGGATCGCCTTCGACCCTGAACAGCGGGTGGCGCTGTACTTCGGCTTGCCGTTCATCGCCTGGTGTTACTTCGTGTATTACATTACCCGCAAAAGCCGCGAGCGACGCTTGTCGGTTGCCCTCGTGGCACAACCGTCGGACGCGTTCTAAGCCGCGCCGACGGGGCGGGCAAACGTGCCCGGTGCGTGGGGGTCAACGAGGTCCAGATCATGAAGCAAAAAACGTTGCCCCCGTTGAATTGGCTGCGGGCATTCGAAGTGTCGGCCCGCTGCCTGAACTTCACCCACGCCGCCGACGAATTGTTTTTGACCCAGGGCGCGGTCAGCCAGCAGATCCGCCAATTGGAAAGCCATCTGGGGGTGGCGCTGTTCAAGCGCTTGCCCCGGGGGCTGGGACTGACCGAGGAAGGCCAGGCGTACCTGCCGGTGGTGCAGGACGCGATCACGCGACTGGCGGTGGGCACCAACGAGATCTTTGGCCAGCACAAGCGCCGGCCGATCAAGGTGCGCGGCAGCCTGGCGTTTTTCGTGCACTGGCTGGCGCCGAAACTGGTGGACTTTCGCCAGGCCCATCCCCACGTCGACATCCGCTACATCAGCAACATCTGGGTCAAGGAACTGGACGGCGAAGACGACATGGAAATCCGCTGGGGCCACGGTCAATGGCCCGGCCTGGTGTCGCAACGCCTGACCTGGGACACCTTGTTCCCGGTATGTTCACCAGCCTTGATGACGACGCTGAAGGTGCCGGCGGACGTGGCGAAGCATTCGTTGTTGCACGTGCTGGGCTACGAAGAGGGCTGGGGGTACTGGCTGAAAATGGTCGGTGTCGACAGCGTCGATTCCTCGACCGGCATGCAATTCGACACACTGGTCTGCACGTTACGCATGGCCGAACTGGGGCAGGGCATCGCTCTGGCGCGGTCGTCGATGGTCAGTGAGTTGCTGGACGACGGGCGCCTGGTCGAACCCTTCGCCCAGCGTATCGAAGCCAGCGAATCGTTTTACCTGGTGCGCAGTTCCGGGGCCGAGCAACACCCGGACGCGGCGCGGTTTTCCACCTGGCTGGTGGAGCAGGCGCATCGTTTCAAGTGAGCCGTTTCAAGTGAATATCCGGAGTTGGCCATGCGCTATGTGAGTACCCGAAATTCCGCCGTGCAGGTCGATTTCGAAAAAGTTGTGCTGTCGGCCATCGCCGAGGATGGCGGCCTGTTCGTCCCTGTCGAGCTGCCGCAGTTCGAACCCCAGGACATCGCTAACTGGTCCACATTGGCCTACGACGAACTGGCCTATCGAGTGATGCGTCCGTTCGTGGGCGAAGCGATTCCCGAGGCCGACTTCAAGCGGGTGCTCAAGGAAGCCGGCAGCCAGTTCGGCCATCGGTCCCTGGCGCCGTTGCATCAGGTGGATCGCAACGAGTGGGTCCTGGAATTGTTCCATGGGCCGACCCGTTCCTCGAAGGACTTTGCCGCGCAATTGCAGGCGCGACTGGTGCAGTACTTTTTGCGCAAACGCGGGCGTCGCGCTGTGGTGATCGGCGTCACCAACGGCGACACCGGCTTGGCCGCCATCGAGGCCTTCAAGCACTGCGACGAGACCGATGTGGTGGTGATTTATCCCGAAGCCGGCGTGCCGCAAGACCAGCTTCAAGACCTGCAAGCGACGGCGCATCCGCGGGTTCATCAAGTGGCCGTCGATGGCAGTTTCGATGAATGCCAGACCTTGGTCACTCAACTGTTCCGACAGCACGAGGCGATCAGTTTCAACTCCAGCAACTGGGTCAGCGTCATGGCGCAGTTGGTGTTTTATTTCCACGCGGTGCTGCAGTTGGGCGGCGGTCAGCGGCCCATTGGCTTCAGCGTGCCGGCGGCGAGTTTTGCCGAGGTCTATGCCGGCTACATCGCGCAGAAGATGGGTTTGCCGATCACGCAGATGATCGTCGCCACCAACCAGAATGACGCGCTGCATCAGTTCTTTTTGAAGAACCACTACTCGCGATTGCGCGCCAGCAAGACCCTGTCGCCGGCCATGGATTTGTCGATCTTTTCCAACTTGGAACGGTTTCTCTGGGAGCTCTATGGGCACGATGATCAAGCGGTGAGCGCGCTGATGCACACCTTCGAAACCCGTGGCGAAATGACCATCGCCAACGAGTTCTGGCTACAGGCGCGGATGATCATCGACTCGTATGCGGTCAGCGATGAGCAGACGCTGGAGGAAATCACCTCGCTGTACCGCGACACCGGCTATGTCATCGACCCCCACACCGCCACCGGCGTGCTCGCGGCGCGCTTGTACCGCCGCAGCCTGGTGGCGCCAATGGTGACTTTGGGCGAGATCTCACCGGCCAAATCGGCGCAGTTGCTCGGCGACTTGGGGATCAGCATTGCGGCGCAACAGCGTCCAGTTTCCGAACATGGCCCGGCGCAGATTCATCGCATCCAGCCGGACGACCTCGGTGCCCTCCATCAACTGCTCGGCGCCCTATAACCGGAGGCCCCATGAAGCGAATCCTCGACCCCCTCGATGAACGCATCATCGCCGAACTGCGCCTCAACGCCCGCGCCGCCCACGCCGAGCTGGCGGCCAAGGTCAACCTCTCGCGCAACGCCGTACGCCAACGCATCGAACGCCTCGAACGCGACGGCGCGATCCAGGGCTACACGGTACGCACCGGGGAGGGCGCGCAAGCGTCGTCGAACATCAACGCCGTGATCTTCGTCTACCGCTACGACCGCATGCGCGGCGCCGAGGTGTTGCAAGCGTTGCAGGCCATGCCGGAAGTGCTGCAGTGCGATGTGATGAGTGGCGAGTTTGACTTGATGCTGCGGGTGGGCGCGGCGAACCCGGAGCGGGTGCATAAAGTGTGGAAAGAAATCTCCGCGCTGCCGGGGGTGGAGAACACCGTGACGTCGTTTGTGTTGTCGTCGGTGGTCTAATGCCGCAGACGCCCAGCCACCACAACCCCGTGGCGAGGGAGCTTGCTCCCGCTGGGCTGCGAAGCAGCCCCAACCAGGCTGACCACAATCCGCCAGACCCACCGCGCAGGCCAATTCCAGGGGGCCGCTGCGCAGCCCAGCGGGAGCAAGCGCCCTCCCCACAAGAGCGGCCGGCGGTGTGTCAGCCAAGCAGGTGAGTTTCCTGACACCAATAGACCTGGCACCGAGAAAACCTGTGGGAGCGAGCTTGCTCGCGATAGCGATACACCAGCCAC
>NZ_JACNDD010000217.1:0-7872 GCF_017351395.1 Pseudomonas sp. FW305-28 | reverse complement strand
TCCACCGCCGGTCTTTGTGGGCATCAATTCTTGCAGCACCCCGACGCCAGTTCCTTGAGGATCGGGCAATCCGGACGGTGGTCGCCGTGGCAGTGCTCTACCAGGTCTTGCAAGGTGTCGCGCAGTTCGGCCAGTTCGCGGATTTTCTGGTTCAGCTCATCGATGTGTTGCCGGGCGAGGGCCTTGACGTCGGCGCTGGCGCGTTGGCGGTCTTGCCAGAGAGTGAGCAATTTGCCGACCTCTTCCAGGGAAAACCCCAAGTCGCGGGAGCGCTTGATGAACGCCAGGGTGTGCAGGTCATCGGCGCCGTAGACCCGGTAGCCGCTGTCGGTGCGATGGGCGGCCTTGAGCAGGCCGATGGATTCGTAATAGCGGATCATCTTCGCGCTCAGGCCGCTCTGGCGGGCCGCTTGGCCGATGTTCATCGCTTGTCCTCCAACTGCTTGGGTGTCCAGAACTTCAACAGTAACGCATTGCTCACCACGCTGACGCTCGACAGGGCCATGGCCGCGCCGGCCAGCACCGGGTTGAGCAAGCCGAACGCCGCCAGGGGGATGCCGATCAAGTTATAGACGAACGCCCAGAACAGGTTCTGGCGGATCTTGGCGTAGGTCTTGCGGCTGATGTCCAGCGCCGCCGGTACCAGTCGCGGATCGCCACGCATGAGGGTGATGCCCGCGGCATGCATCGCCACGTCGGTGCCACCGCCCATGGCGATGCCAATGTCGGCGGCGGCCAGGGCCGGGGCGTCGTTGATGCCGTCGCCGACCATCGCCACCACCGAGTGGCGCTTCAATTGTTGGACGATGGCGGATTTATCCGCTGGCAGTACCTCGGCATGGACATTGGAAATCTCCAGCGCCTGGGCCACCACCCGGGCGCTGCCTTGGTTGTCGCCGGTGAGCAGATGGCTGGCGATGTGCTGTTCATTCAAGGCCTGTACGGCGGCGAGAGCGCCGGGCTTGAGGGTGTCACCGAAGGCGAACAGGCCCAGCACCCGCGGCGTCGCGCCTTGTTCGAGCAGCCAGGACAACGTACGGCCTTCGGCTTCCCAAGCCTGTGCGGATTCGGCCAGCGTTCCGGGGTTCAGGCCCAGTTCGTCCAGCAGACGGCGATTGCCCAGGGCCAGGCGTTGCCCGGCGAGGCTGCCGGCAATGCCGCGTCCGGCCAGGGACTGGCTGTCGCTGACATCCGGCACATCCAGGCCGCGCTCGGTGCAGGCGTCCAGTACGGCTTTGGCGAGCGGGTGTTCGCTGCCGCGCTGCAGTGCGCCGGCCATTTTCAGCAGCGCGTCTTCATCACCGTCCAGGGCGGTCAAGTGGGCGATACGCGGGGTGCCGGAGGTCAGGGTGCCGGTCTTGTCGAACACCACGGTCGTGACTTCATGGGCGCGTTCCAGGGCTTCGGCATCCTTGATCAGAATCCCGTGGCGCGCCGCCACGCCGGTGCCAGCCATGATCGCCGTGGGCGTCGCCAGGCCCAGGGCGCAGGGGCAGGCGATCACCAGCACGGCGACGGCGTTGATCAGCGCGGTTTCCAGTGGCGCACCGTACAGCCACCAACCGATGAGCGTCGCCAGGGCCAGTACCAGCACCACCGGTACGAAGACCTGGCTGACTTTATCCACCAGTTTCTGGATCGGTGCCTTGGCGGCCTGGGCGTCTTCCACCAGGCGAATGATGCGCGCCAGGACGGTTTCGGTGCCCAGGGCTTGCGTGCGGACCAGCAACCGGCCTTCGCCATTGATGGCGCCGCCGGTGACCTTGTCCCCGGGCTGCTTGGGCACCGGCAGGCTTTCGCCGCTGATCAGCGCTTCGTCGGCGTGGCTCTGGCCTTCCAGCACTTCGCCGTCCACCGGGAAGCGTTCGCCGGGCTTGACCAGCACCAGGTCATTCAAGCGCAGGGCGCTGATGGCAACGTCCCGCTCCTGGCCATCGATCACCTGGATCGCCCGTTCCGGGCGCAAGGCTTCGAGGGCGCGGATGGCGCTGGCGGTCTGGTGCTTGGCGCGGCTTTCCAGGTATTTACCGAGCAACACCAGGGCGATCACGACGGCCGAAGCCTCGAAATACAAGTGCGGCATGCTGCCGGGACGGGCGATCGCCCATTCATACAGGCTCAAGCCGTAGCCAGCGCTGGTGCCCAGGGCCACCAGCAGGTCCATGTTCCCGGCACCGGCCCGCACGGCCTTGAAGGCGGCGACGTAGAAACGCGCACCGAAGATGAACTGCACCGGCGTCGCCAGGGCGAACTGCACCCAGGCCGGGAGCATCCAATGCACGCCGAACGGCTGCAGCAACATGGGCAGCACCAACGGCACCGACAGCAGAATCGCCAGCACCAGGGCCAGGCGTTCACGGTTCAGACGGTTGTTCTGCGTGTCGGCGACCTGCTCGGCCTGCCAGACCGTGGCGTCATAGCCGGCGCGCTTGAGCGCATCGATCAGGGTTTGCGCATCCACCTGGCCGAGCAGTTCGAGGTGAGCCCGCTCGTTGGCCAGGTTGACACTGACGCTGTTCACACCGTCGACCTTGCCCAAGGCCCGTTCGACCCGGCCGACACAGGAGGCGCAGGTCATGCCTTCGATGTTCAGTTCCAGGGTGTGCACGGGAACGCTATAGCCTGCCTGTTCGACGGCCTGCTTCAAGGCCGGCAGGCTGCCTTCGGGGGCCTGGACACGCGCCAGTTCCGTCGCCAGGTTGACGCTGACGGCGCTGGCACCGGCGACTTTGCTCAAGGCTCGCTCGACCCGCCCGGCGCAGCTGGCGCAGGTCATGCCGGCAATGGGTAGATCGAATGTGGTGGATTCGGACATCGGTCACGCTCCCTGTAGTGAATGACTACAGGATCAACCTTGCCATGCTGGCAAGGTCAAGCGCCAATCCAAAAAGGGCTGCTGCTCCCTAATATGGGATCTGGCTCTGTGGGAGCAAGGCTTGCCCGCGATGAAAGCACTGCAGTCTCTTGAGTGACCGCGGCGCCTGGATCGCGAGCAAGCTTTGCTCCCACAAAGCTTGCCCACCGGGGCAAGTGGCGTGTCAGTAACCGAGCCCAGCCTGCTTGAGGTACATACCTTGTTCGTTCATGGCGATGCGGAACTTCAAGATGTCACCGGCCTTGAGGGTGATGTTCTGCGACCCTGGCGCGAGCATGCCCGGGTTGCAACCCGGCGCCTGTCCCGGCAGCAATTTCAGGCGCAAGGAAAACTGGCCCGGCGGCAGGTTGAACGAGGTGCTCTGCTCCTGGAACAGCCTGGCCGAGAGTTGATCCTGGATGTAGATGCCGATTTCGCAACTGGTCGCCACTTCCAGGCGCTCACGGGAAATGATCAACACGCCATAGTCTTCGCCGACGGCCGAGGCCTGGGGCGCCATCGCTGAAAAACCGAGCATGCAAAACAGGCTGAACGCTGACCAGCGCATGGCTGAACCTCCGGTGTGAAATCCTTGATGTGTGCAGCTTGGCTGAGGGCGACGCCGATTGCCAGCCCGGCAGTTTTTGTCAGAACTTGACCTTGCCATGATGGCAAGCTTGAGACTGGCGGCAACCTCAATCCCAAGGAGTCATCTCATGCAAACATTCAATGTTCAGGGCATGTCCTGCGGTCACTGCGTCAAGGCCATCACCCAGGCTGTCCAGGCCAAGGATCCGGCGGCGGACGTGCAAGTCGACCTGGGTGCCAAGACCGTCCGGGTCCAGAGCTCATTGGCGGCCGATGCCGTGCTCGCGGTCATCAAGGAAGAAGGCTATGAGGTCAGCCCCGCCTGAAGTTTTTTAATCGTTAGCGACCTATCGGAATGTTCAAGAGCGCCCGGCACGGCTAGACTGTCGGGCTGTCGAACGACGCCTGAGCTGGACGCCCGATGAACTTTCGCACCATTCTGATTCTTGGCGCCTTGAGCGCTTTCGGTCCCTTGGCGATCGACTTCTACCTGCCCGCCTTTCCGGCGATGGCCACCGCCTTCGGTACTGACGAAAAACACATCCAGTTGACCCTGGCGGCCTATTTCCTCGGCTTGTCCATCGGGCAACTGGCCTATGGGCCGGTGGCGGATCGCTTCGGGCGGCGCATCCCGCTGCTGACGGGCGTCGGCTTGTTCACCCTGGCGTCCCTGGCCTGCGCCTATGCGCCGAACCTCGAATGGCTGATCGGTGCCCGCTTCGTCCAGGCCTTGGGCGGATGCGCCGGGATGGTGATTTCCCGGGCGGTGGTCAGCGACAAATGCGACGCGGTGGGTTCGGCCAAGGTGTTTTCGCAACTGATGCTGGTGATGGGCCTGGCGCCGATTCTCGCGCCGATGCTCGGTGGGCTGTTGGTGAACCTGCATGGCTGGCAATCGATCTTCATTGCCCTGACCGTGTTCAGTGCGCTGGCGTCGACGGCCGTGGCCCTGTGGCTGCCGGAAAGCCTGCCGGATCATGTCCCTCGACAACCCTTGTCGGGCGCCTTGCGCCAGTACGGTCGGTTATTGACCGATTCCGTCTACCTCGGCCATGCGCTGACGGGGGGCATCGCTATCGCCGGGATGTTTGCCTACATCGCCGGTTCGCCTTTTGTCTTCATCAAGCTCTATGGTGTACCGGCTGAACATTTCGGTTGGCTGTTCGGCACCAACGCGGCGGGCTTCATCCTGGTCGCCCAGGTCAACGCCCGGCTGCTGTCCAAGCGCGGCCCGGCGTTCCTGCTGAGCCGCGCGGTATGGGTCTACCTGGGCGCGGGGCTGAGCCTGCTGGCCGTCAGTTCATTGCAACCTGCGCAGTTGTGGCCGCTGCTGGTTCCACTGTTTATCTGCATCGCCAGCTTGGGTTGCATCCTGCCCAATGCCTCGGCCTGCGCCATGAACGGGCAGGGCGCCCGGGCCGGCAGTGCTTCGGCGATGTTGGGATGCCTGCAGTTTTCCGTCGCCGCCGGGGCAGCCGCGTTGGTGGCGGCGCTGCATAACGGCACCGCCGTGCCAATGGCGCTGGTCATCAGCCTTTGCGGGCTGTTGGTGGTGAGCGCGGCGATGCTGACTCGTCGCCTGCAAAATGCCCGGGCATTGGCCCAGGCCAGTCGCGAGGGCTGACTCAGCCGGCCGCGCGCTGCTGCTGTTCGGGGAAATGATGGGGCGCGAGGATCCGCGCCTGCAAGGTTGTGGCGAAAGCCTGGGCTTCGGCCTCGGTACGGAAGGTGACGACGTGCCGGTCAAGACGCACTTGCCATTGGTTTTTTGCCACTTCTTTTATCAGGATCTTCATTGCTGACCTCCTCACGAAAAGATTACGTTGCAAAGGCCTCGAGTGTAGACCCGAATACGATCGGAGTTGTGACAACGGTCAATTCTCGGACTGACGGCATGGGTTTTGTGGGAGCAAAGCTTGCTCGCGAGAAAGGGTGACGCGGTTTTATAGAGAACCGCGGCGCCTCCATCGCGAGCAAGCTGGGCTCCCACAAGCGCCAGGCCATCATGGTGTCTGTCTTGGGTCAGAAGCCTTCAAGCACAATCTTGCCCTTGGACTGGCCGCTTTCCAGCAAGGCATGGGCCCGGCGCAGGTTCTCGGCGTTGATGGTGCCGAAATGCTCGCCCACCGTGGTCTTCAGTGTACCGGCGTCGATCAGCGCGGCCACGCGGTTGAGCAGTTTGTGTTGTTCAAGCATGTCGGCCGTTTCGAACAGCGAGCGGGTGTACATGAATTCCCAATGCAACGACAGGCTCTTGCGCTTGAGCTTGGTCACGTCCAGCGCCTTGGGATCGTCGATCAGCGCCAGTTTGCCCTGGGGGGCGAGGGCTTCGACCAGTTGGTCCAGGTGCTGGTCGGTCTGGGTCAGGCTGGCGACGTGAGTCACCTGGGGCTGGCCTGCTTCCTTCAATGCTTCGCTCAAGGGGCGGCTGTGGTCGATCACCAGGTCGGCACCCAGGTTGCGCACCCATTCCTGGGTTTGCGCACGGGACGCGGTGCCAATCACTTTCAGCCCGGTGAGTTGACTGGCCAGTTGCGTCAGGATCGACCCCACGCCGCCCGCGGCGCCGACGATCAACAGGCTCTGGCCCTGATTGTCCTGGCCTTCCTGGATGTGCAGGCGCTCGAACAACAATTCCCAGGCGGTGATGGCCGTCAGTGGCAGCGCCGCCGCGTCGGCGAAACCGAGGGTCTTGGGCATGTGGCCGACAATGCGTTCATCCACTACGTGCAATTCGCTGTTGCCACCGGCCCGGGCGATGGAACCGGCGTAGAACACCTTGTCCCCGGCCTTGAACAGCGTGACCTCGCTGCCCACCGCCTTGACCACGCCGGCCACGTCCCAGCCCAGCACCTTGGCGACGCCATCTTCGGGCTGGACGTTCTGGCGGACCTTGGTGTCCACCGGGTTGACCGAAATGGCCTTGACCTCCACCAGCAGGTCCCGGGGACCGGCGACGGGTTCCGGCAGCTTGATGTCCTGGAGCGATTGTGGGTCGGTGATGGGTAGCGAGTGGTAGTAGGCAATGGCTTTCATGAAGCGGCTCCGTGAGGTGAGTTTCGATGAAGTCCATGTTTAGCTATTTATAGTCGAGATAAAACCGGCTAAAACAACAGGCTCTTTCAATACTTTTTTGATAATGGGCGCGTGATGCTTCGCTTCGATGACTTGCAATTGTTTGTCCGGGCAGCGGACCTGGGCAGTCTTTCGGCCGCGGCCAGGGTCATGGACCTGTCGGCGGCGGTGGCCAGTGCCGCGTTGAAACGGATCGAGCAGCACCTCGGCGCCCGGCTGTTGGCCCGCTCTACCCGCAGCTTGCGCCTGACGGCCGAAGGCGAGGGTTTTCTCGAATATGCCCGGGCCGCACTGAGCAGCCTTGACGAAGGCCGGCGCTTGTTGACCAGCGGCCAGGACCAGGTCAGCGGGGTGTTGCAGTTGTCCGCGCCGTCGGACCTGGGACGCAACCTGCTGTTGCCCTGGCTGGATGCGTTCCAGCGCGAGCACCCCGGGCTGACGGTGCGACTGCTACTGGGCGATCGCATCGCCGACCTGTTCAAGCAGCCGGTGGACATCGCCCTGCGTTATGGCGAGCCGGAAGATTCGAGCCTGGTGGCTTTGCCTGTCGCCCCGGACAACCATCGAGTGCTGTGCGCATCGCCGGATTATCTGGCTCGCCAGGGCGAACCTCATCAACTGGAACAACTGGCCCAACACAACTGCCTGTTGTACATGCTGGGCAGCCGGGTCCATGACCGCTGGGCTTTTCATGACGGCAAGCGGGAGGTGAGCCTCACCGTCAGTGGCGACCGTTTCAGTGACGACGCCGACGTGGTGCGCCGCTGGGCGGTGGCGGGGGCCGGGATCGCCTATAAATCGTGGCTGGATGTGTCCACCGACGTGCTGGCCGGGCGCTTGAAAATCCTCTTGCCGCACCTGCAATGCGAACGCGCGCCCCTCAATCTGCTGTGTGCCCACCGGGCGCAATTGAGCAAACCCATCAATCTTCTGCGGGACATGCTCCAGGCTCGCTGCGGTGAGTTGACGACTCGATTTCCACTCCCAACGGGGGCCGGCCATTAGTCGCGCGCAAATAGAGACTTTTCCCTCATGAACAATCGCCTCCAAAGGTTTCCGGAGGACAGGAAAGCTCGATTGTCGCGCTTATACTAACGACCGCCTGCGCCAGAGCAGTAGACGAATGATTCAACAGGGAGTGAATACATGGAACATGCACCTTGCATCAGCCAGATCGCCACGCTGCTGGCTGACCCCAAGCGCAGCGCAATGATGTGGGCCTTGATGGACGGCACGGCCCGCCAGGCCGAAGAGTTGGCGTTGCTCGCCGGGTTGTCGCCGTCCTCGGCCAATGCGCATCTGGGGCGCTTGTCCGCCGGCGGCCTGTTGAAAGTCGAAGCCCGGGGTCGCAAGCG
>NZ_JACNDD010000216.1:0-7948 GCF_017351395.1 Pseudomonas sp. FW305-28 | reverse complement strand
GTTCAGACGAAAATCTTTTTCCGCCGCGTCGAAGCGCTGCAGCATACCCGCGGTAGGCGAGCCCATCTTGCTGACCAGGTAGATGGCCAGGCTGGCGAAGATGAAGCCCGGGATGATTTCGTACAGGCCCAGCAGCGCGAAATGCTTCCAGACGATCACGGTGATTGCACCCACCAGAATGCCGGCGAGCGCGCCATTGCGGGTCATGTTCTTCCAGATGACGGAGATCAGGACAACCGGGCCGAAGGCAGCACCGAAACCGGCCCAGGCGTAACTCACCAGACCCAGTACGCGGTTTTCCGGGTTAGCGGCCAGGGCAATGGCGACCAAGGCCACCAGCAGCACCATGGCGCGACCGACCCAGACCAGTTCCAGCTGGGAAGCGCTCTTGCGCAGGAAGGTCTTGTAGAAGTCTTCGGTCAGGGCGCTGGAGCACACCAGCAACTGGCAGCTCAGGGTACTCATCACCGCCGCCAGGATGGCCGACAGCAGTACACCGGCAATCCATGGGTTGAACAGCAGTTTTGCCAGCTCGATGAACACGCGCTCTGGGTTCTCGGTCACGGGGCCGGCCACATCGGGGTGCGCCGAGAAGTAAGCGATACCGAAGAAGCCCACCGCCACGGTGCCGCCCAGGCACAGGATCATCCAGGTCATGGAGATGCGACGGGCATTGGCGATCGACTTGACCGAATCCGCCGCCATGAAGCGCGCCAGGATGTGCGGTTGGCCGAAATAACCCAGGCCCCAGCCCATCAGCGAGATAATGCCGATGAAGGTGGTGTTTTTCAGCATGTCGAAGGACGAAGGATCTTTCGCTTCGATGGCCAGGAACGTGGTGTCCACGCCACCGGTCGCCAGCAGCACGATGATCGGCGTCAGGATCAGCGCGAAGATCATCAGGGTCGCTTGCACGGTGTCGGTCCAGCTCACGGCCAGGAAACCGCCAACGAAGGTGTAGGCGATGGTCGCGGCAGCACCGGCCCACAGCGCTGTCTCGTAGGACATGCCGAAGGTGCTTTCGAACAGACGGGCACCGGCCACGATGCCGGAAGCACAGTAGATGGTGAAGAACACCAGGATCACCACCGCGGAGATGATCCGCAGCAGGCCGCTCTTGTCTTCGAAACGGCTGGAGAAGTAATCCGGCAGGGTCAGGGCGTCACCGTTGTGCTCGGTCTGTACCCGCAGGCGACCGGCCACGAACAGCCAGTTCAAGTAGGCGCCGACGATCAGGCCGATGGCGATCCAGCTTTCCGACAGGCCAGACATATAGATGGCACCCGGCAAACCCATCAACAACCAACCGCTCATGTCGGAAGCACCGGCGGACAAGGCCGTGACCACGCTGCCCAGGCTGCGACCGCCCAGGATGTAGTCGGAAAGGTTATTGGTGGAGCGGTAAGCCATCAGGCCGATCAGGACCATGGCTGCGATGTAGATCACGAAAGTGATCAAGGTGGGATTACTAACACTCATGAGTTACGCCCTGGCTTTGTTTTTATGGTGCGGTGGCAGTTGGAAGCGCCGACAACGCAGACGTTGTAGCGACGATTTGCAGTCCCGCGAATTTATGACTGATGTTTCCCCAGGAAAGCCATCAGCCGATGCCCCTCGGCTTGGAGCCGGTTGCACCTTGGCCGCGAATGCTATTCAACAAATCAAATAAGGTGCAACCAGTTTCGCTCGAATAAGTTGCACCTGATCGGTTTTATCGCAAAAACGCCGTTTTTTGCTCCCTTTTAGTGCAGTCCGTAGCGCATCACTAGAAGTCAAAGCACTAAGCCGGTGCAGGATTGACGGGGTCGCCCTGGCTTCCGGATGAGCTGCCTGTCATTTCAAGAAAAAAAGGGTTGCACCCGGTTGCACCTCATCCATCCCACAGCTAATCTTGCCGCCAGCTGATGCCACGCCATACGTGGTAAACATGAGGATAAAAATATGGCTACCACCACCCTTGGGGTCAAACTCGATGACCCGACCCGCGAACGCCTCAAGGCGGCCGCAACCTCGATCGATCGCACGCCGCACTGGCTGATCAAGCAGGCAATTTTCAATTACCTGGAAAAACTCGAGGGTGGTGCAACCCTGACCGAACTGAACGGTTCACCCCGCGCCGACAGCGATGATGCCGGCGACGTACAGGTCGACCATGCTCACCAATGCTTCCTCGAATTTGCCGAGAGCATCCTGCCGCAATCGGTCCTGCGCGCCTCCATTACCGCCGCTTACCGTCGCCCTGAGCCGGAAGTGGTGCCGATGCTGATCGAGCAGGCCCGCCTGCCGCTGGAAATGGCCGAAGCCACCAACAAGCTGGCGGCTTCGATTGCGGAAAAACTGCGTAACCAGAAAAGTGCCGGCGGCCGTGCCGGTATCGTTCAGGGCTTACTGCAGGAATTTTCCCTGTCGTCCCAGGAAGGCGTGGCCCTGATGTGCCTGGCCGAGGCACTGCTGCGCATCCCGGACAAAGGCACTCGTGATGCACTGATCCGCGACAAGATCAGCACCGGCAACTGGCAGCCGCACCTCGGCAACAGCCCGTCGCTGTTCGTCAATGCCGCCACTTGGGGCCTGTTGCTGACCGGCAAGCTGGTCGCCACCCATAACGAAACGGGCCTGACCTCCTCCCTGAGCCGCATCATCGGCAAGAGCGGCGAGCCGATGATCCGCAAGGGCGTCGACATGGCCATGCGCCTGATGGGCGAACAGTTCGTCACCGGCGAAACCATCGCCGAGGCCCTGGCCAACGCCAGCAAGTTCGAAGCCAAAGGTTTCCGCTATTCCTACGACATGCTGGGTGAAGCCGCACTCACCGAACATGACGCCCAGAAGTACCTGGCCTCGTACGAACAAGCCATTCACTCGATCGGCAAAGCGTCCCATGGCCGTGGGATTTATGAAGGCCCGGGCATTTCCATCAAGCTCTCGGCCCTGCACCCGCGCTACAGCCGCGCCCAGTACGAGCGCGTCATGGACGAGCTGTACCCGCGCCTGCTGTCGCTGACCCTGCTGGCCAAGCAATACGACATCGGCCTGAACATCGACGCCGAGGAAGCCGACCGCCTCGAACTGTCCCTGGACCTGCTGGAGCGCCTGTGCTTCGAGCCGCAGTTGACCGGCTGGAACGGCATCGGCTTCGTGATCCAGGCCTACCAGAAGCGTTGCCCGTATGTGATCGACTACGTCATCGACCTGGCCCGGCGCAGCCGCCACCGCCTGATGATTCGCCTGGTAAAAGGCGCGTACTGGGACAGCGAGATCAAGCGCGCCCAGGTCGAAGGCCTGGAAGGCTATCCGGTGTACACCCGCAAGGTGTACACCGACGTGTCCTACATCGCTTGCGCGCGCAAGCTGCTGTCGGTGCCGGAAGTCATCTACCCGCAATTCGCCACGCACAACGCCCATACCCTGTCGGCCATTTATCACATCGCCGGTCAGAACTATTACCCGGGCCAGTACGAATTCCAGTGCCTGCACGGCATGGGTGAACCGCTGTACGAACAAGTTGTAGGCAAGGTCTCCGAAGGCAAGCTGAACCGTCCGTGCCGTGTGTACGCCCCAGTTGGCACCCACGAAACACTGCTGGCCTACCTCGTACGCCGCTTGCTGGAAAACGGCGCGAACACCTCGTTCGTCAACCGCATCGCCGACCAGTCGATTTCCATTCAGGAGCTGGTGGCCGATCCAGTGGCCAGCATCGAGCAGATGGCAACCCTGGAAGGCGGTTTCGGCCTGCCGCACCCACGTATTCCGCTGCCACGCGACCTGTATGGCAGCGACCGCGCCAACTCCAGCGGCATCGACCTGGCCAACGAGCATCGCCTGGCGTCGCTGTCCTGCGCCCTGCTGGCCACTGCCCACAACGACTGGAAAGCCGCGCCGATGCTCGGTTGCGCTGCCAGCGAAGAAACCCCGGCAGCGGTGCTGAACCCGTCCGATCACCGCGATGTGGTCGGCCATGTGCAGGAAGCCACGGTTGCCGACGTCGACAACGCCATCCAGTGCGCCCTCAACGCCGCACCGATCTGGCAGGCCACGCCGCCAGCCGAACGTGCCGCGATCCTCGAGCGTGCCGCCGACCTGATGGAAGGCGAGATCCAGCCGCTGATGGGCCTGCTGGCCCGCGAAGCCGGCAAGACCTTCGCCAACGCCATCGCCGAAGTGCGTGAAGCCGTGGATTTCCTGCGGTACTACGCGGTGCAGGCGCGCAACGATTTCACCAACGACGCCCACCGCCCTCTGGGCCCGGTGGTCTGCATCAGCCCGTGGAACTTCCCGCTGGCGATTTTCAGCGGCCAGGTTGCCGCCGCACTGGCCGCCGGCAACCCGGTTCTGGCCAAGCCCGCCGAGCAGACGCCGCTGGTGGCTGCCCAGGCGGTGCGCCTGATGCTCGAAGCCGGCATTCCGGAAGGCGTCCTGCAACTGCTGCCGGGCCGTGGCGAAACCGTTGGCGCCCGCCTGGTCGGCGACGATCGGGTCAAAGGCGTGATGTTCACCGGCTCCACCGAAGTCGCCCGGCTGCTGCAACGCAACATCGCCGGACGCCTGGACAACCAGGGCCGACCGATCCCGCTGATCGCCGAGACCGGCGGCCAGAACGCCATGATCGTCGACTCCTCGGCCCTGACCGAACAAGTGGTCATCGACGTCGTGTCCTCGGCCTTCGACAGTGCCGGCCAGCGTTGCTCGGCCCTGCGCGTCCTGTGCCTGCAGGAAGATTCCGCCGACCGCGTCATCGAAATGCTCAAGGGCGCCATGGCTGAAGCACGTCTCGGCAACCCTGAGCGTCTGTCGGTAGACATCGGCCCGGTGATCGATGCCGAAGCCAAGGCTGGCATCGAGAAACACATCCAGGCCATGCGCGACAAGGGGCGCACCGTGTACCAGATGGCAATCGCCGACAGCGACGAGTGCAAGCGCGGCACCTTCGTGATGCCGACCCTGATCGAGCTGGAAAGCTTCGACGAGCTGCAGCGGGAGATCTTCGGTCCGGTGCTGCACGTGGTGCGCTACAAGCGCAAGGAACTGGGTCAGTTGATCGACCAGATCAACGCCTCCGGCTACGGCCTGACCCTGGGCGTGCACACACGCATCGACGAGACCATCGCCAAGGTGATCGACAACGTCCATGCCGGTAACGTCTACGTCAACCGCAACATTGTCGGCGCCGTGGTCGGTGTGCAGCCGTTTGGTGGCGAAGGCCTGTCGGGCACCGGCCCCAAGGCCGGTGGTCCGCTGTACCTGTACCGCCTGCTGTCGACTCGTCCTACCGATGCGATCCAGCAGTCCTTCGTCCGTGGCGATGCCTTGGTTGCGCCGGACCTGCGCTTGCGCGATGCCATGAGCAAACCGCTGACCGCCCTGCAAGCTTGGGCCGACAGCCAGAAGCTCGCCGAACTGAGCGCCCTGTGCGTGCAGTTCGCGGCCCAATCGCAAAGCGGCATCACCCGCCAGTTGACCGGCCCGACCGGCGAACGCAACAGTTATGCCATCCTGCCGCGCGAGCACGTGCTGTGCCTGGCCGACGTGGAAGGCGACCTGCTGACGCAACTGGCGGCCGTACTGGCCGTGGGCGGCTCGGCCGTATGGCCGGAAACCGACACCAGCAAGGCCTTGTTCGCCCGCTTGCCGAAAGAGATTCAGGCACGCATTCAGCGGGTTGCCGACTGGACCAAGGACGATGTGCTGTTCGACGCGGTCCTGCACCACGGCGATTCGGACCAACTGCGCGACGTTTGCCAGCAGGTGGCCAAGCGTGCCGGCGCCATCGTCGGGGTGCATGGTTTGTCCCAGGGCGAGACCAACATTGCGTTGGAGCGTTTGGTGATCGAGCGGGCCTTGAGCGTCAATACCGCCGCGGCGGGGGGTAACGCCAGCCTGATGACCATCGGCTAAACCCGCTGTAGACCAGGCACCTGCAATGGGTGCCTGATTAACGAAATCCCTGTGGGCATGAACGCTGTGGGAGCAAAGCTTGCTCCCACATTTTGATTAGCGTCACCCTCGCTCCTCCATCACTCAAATCAATCATCCTGTTCAGCCTCCATTGCCACGCCTAGACTCGGCCCATTCCAAAAAAAGGTAGGCCGCCATGTCCGAGACGTTGCTCAGTTCCCGTAATCTGGCTTTCGAGCTGTACGAAGTCCTCGATGCCGAGGGCCTGACCCAGCGCGAGCGGTTTGCCGAACACAATCGCGAAACCTTCGACGCAGCCCTCGGCACGGCCCGCAGCATCGCCGAGAAATTCTTCGCGCCCCACAACCGCAAGAACGATGAAAACGAACCGCGCTACGAGAACGGCCAGGCGATCCTGATTCCCGAGGTGAAGCCAGCGGTGGATGCCTTTCTGGAGGCCGGTTTTCTCAATGCCGCGCGCAGCTTCGACGCCGGAGGCATGCAGTTGCCGACACTGCTGTCCCAGGCCTGCTTCGCACACTTCCAGTCGGCCAATGCCGCATCGACCTCCTACCCGTTCCTGACCATGGGCGCGGCGAACCTGATCGAAAGCTTCGGCAGCGAGGAGCAGAAGCAACGCTTCCTGCAACCGATGATCGACGGCCGCTTCTTTGGCACCATGGCCCTGACCGAACCCCATGCAGGTTCTTCGCTGTCGGATATTCGTACACGGGCAGAGCCTGCGTCCGATGGCACCTATCGACTCAAGGGCAACAAGATCTTCATCTCCGGCGGCGATCATCCGCTGTCGGAAAACATCGTGCACATGGTCCTGGCGAAATTGCCGGACGCGCCGCCGGGCGTGAAGGGCATTTCGCTGTTTATCGTGCCCAAGTTCCTGGTCAACGACGATGGCAGCCTCGGCCCGCGTAACGACGTGCTGCTGGCCGGGCTGTTCCACAAGATGGGCTGGCGCGGCACCACGTCGACCGCGTTGAACTTCGGCGACAACGGCGAATGCGTCGGTTACCTCGTGGGCAAGCCGCACCACGGCCTGAGCTACATGTTCCAGATGATGAACGAGGCGCGCATCGGCGTCGGCATGGGTGCGGTGATGCTGGGTTACGCCGGCTACCTGTATTCCCTTGAATACGCCCGCGAACGTCCGCAAGGCCGGGTGCCCGACAGCAAGGATCCGACCACCGCCCCGGTGGCGATCATCCAGCACGCCGACGTGCGCCGCATGCTGCTGACCCAAAAAGCCTACGTCGAGGGCTCGTTTGACCTGGGCTTGTACGCAGCGCGGCTGTTCGACGACACCACCACCCTGGACAGCGAAGCCGAGCGTCGGCGCGCCCATGAACTGCTGGACCTGCTGACCCCCATCGTCAAATCCTGGCCCTCGGAGTTCTGCCTGAAAGCCAACGAACTGGCGATCCAGATCCTGGGCGGTCACGGCTACACCCGCGAATACCCGGTGGAGCAGTATTATCGCGACAACCGCCTGAACCCGATCCATGAAGGCACCCATGGCATCCAGTCCCTGGACCTGCTGGGGCGAAAGCTGGCGCAGAACGGCGGCGCCGGGCTCAAGCAGTTGATCCGCCTGGTGGCCGACACCATTGAACGGGCCCAGGCGCACCCATCGTTGACGCCATTACACCAGCCACTGGAAGCGTTGGTGGCGCGGCTGCAAACCGTCACCCTGGGCCTGCTGACAGACCTGGCCCAGGGCAAGGTCAACAGCAGCCTCGCCAACTCGGCGCTGTACCTGAAAGTGTTTGGGCACATGGTGATCGGCTGGCGCTGGCTGGAACAGGCGATTCGTGCCGAGGAAGGCCTGGCCAGGGGCAATGCCGCGGACAGCGACTTCTATAAAGGCAAGCTGCAAGCGGCGCGCTACTTCCTGACCTGGGAAGTGCCGGGGTGTCACCATGAGCTGGCGATTCTCGAGGCGCGGGATGATACGTGCCTGGGGATGCGGGATGAGTGGTTCTGAGGCAAGACTCGTGGCGCGGCTGAAATCCAATCGCGAGCAGGCTCGCTCCCACAG
>NZ_JACNDD010000215.1:0-7956 GCF_017351395.1 Pseudomonas sp. FW305-28 | reverse complement strand
ATCAGCGATTTCAGCCCCAGCGCCATGACTCGCTCGTCGCTCCCCAGCCCCAGCGCCTTGGGACTGATGGCATCAGGCAACTGGAAATGCACGCGCAACCGCCCATCCGCGCCAATCGCTTCACGAATGAGCGGTGTCAGGGGCAGTTCAAGGGTGTTGTCCTGCAAGCGCGTGAACTGCGTCGACAGCGCTTCAACACCGTTGATCAAGACCTCCACCCGCTGGCGCGTGTGCGAGGGCTGCACGAACGCCGCCGCTTCGATCGAAATGGCCCGCGCTTCTGGCGGTATGCGCAAAACAACCTCAGCCTCAGGCCCTTCCGACCAGGTGCCCCACTCTTCGACGCGCCCCCAGCCCTCGGCCAACATGGCGTTGATTCGGCTGAACACCTGGCGCTCACCGAGCTTGACCTGCATGTCCAGCGTCTCGTCGGCAACCGGCGGGCATTGGGCGCAGGTTTTCCAGCCCGGCGCCAACACCACGAGGCCGTCGATACGGGTCAACAGGTCGGTTTGGCGGTTGACGGTTTTCGCCGCCTGGAGCGCGGCGCGAGGGTCGAGGATGTACAACGAATCGGCTGCGTACTGGCCGCTGGCAAGCATCTGATCGGCGTGTCGCTGGGCTCGCTCGATCGCCCGGTCGCTCATGCGTCCCAGGTACACACCATCGGTTTCCAGGCCATGCGCCAGGGCGTATTGGCTGGTCAGCAGCCAGTTGTCCGGCTGGTTCTGCGGCAACAGCGTCCGGACTTTCGAATAATGACCGGCCGCGCTGGCCCAGAACGGATCGTTCATGGCCGTGGGCCAACTCGAGGCCGCCGGCACCATCCGGCTCTGGCGCAGGCCGGCCCATCCCGCGCGGGTATCCAGCACTTGCACCACCAGGGCGATGGCCAGCAGACACGCCGCTGCCCGTGGCTTGTTGCCGCGGATCACCGCGAAGATGACGACAAATACGATGGCGTAGAACACGGGCCAGAACATTCGACCGGCCGCGCGAAAGACGTTTGCCAGAAGTTCAAGGGGTTTGGGCAGCCAGTAGTGCATATTCAGCATGCCGATGCCGACGTGGTTGGTCAGCGAAAACAGCGTCAGCCCGATCAATGCCAACAGCAACAGTCGCCTGTGGCGCACGGCATTCGCCAAACCGGTGTTGCCTTGCAGCAATGCCACGCCAGCGCAGATCGCCAGCATGAGGACACCCAATCCCAGGTAGTTGAAACCTTCGTAGTCCCCGGGGCCCTGGGGCATGTCGCGCAAGGTGTGTGACCAGCCGCTGGGGTTGACCAGCGACATCACGTTCAAGCGATACAACCCATAACCCCCCGCCACGGTCCCGCCACCCACGCTGAAATAACCCGCCTGCCAGCAACAGAACGCAACCAGCAAAAACAAGCCACCCAGCTCGATCCAGGCATCGCGCCGGGACACTCGGCCCTTGCTGGCCTGACTGGCAAGGTCGGCCAGCCAGATCAACGCCACCATGGCCAACAGGTAAGCGTGTACCAGCGCTGTGGCGGCCAACAGCCCGCCCCAGGCCAGCCGGCGTTTTTGCACACCGGGCCGCAGCGCCAAGTACAAGGCCGCCAGGATCAGGAAATGCCCGGACAGCGACAGATGCCCGCCCATGCGCAGAAACATCGGCGGCGAAAACACCAGCAACCCGGTACCCAACAGCCTGATCCACAGCGACGGCGTCAGCAGGCCGACCAGCTTCCAGCCGAACCAGGCTTGCAGGATGAAACAGGCCAGCAACCACAGGCCAAAATACTGGAACGTCTCGGGAAGCCAGGCGTTGAAGGGTTTGAACACAAACGCCAGCAGCGGATTGGAGTCGGAAAAAATGATGCCGTTGCCCAACTCCAACCCATAGGAAGGGTTCATGCCCAACGGAAAGGTCCAGGGCGAACTGCGGAAAAATGCCCAGCCCATGTAATGGGTCGCCGCATCGCCCTCCCCCAACCAGGCGATGTTCGTCGGGTCCAGCACCCGCGGGCCGATCACCAGCAGGAACGCCAGCGCCCCCAGCAGTATGGGCAACAAGGAAACCAGGTAATGCTTGCCGCGAACGGTCATCGATACGTCCAGAAATTATGCAGGATGAAGGTGAACACGGGGATGATCAGCGCCACGGCCGCGATGCCCGCCAGGTAATCCAGGCCGACACGTTGGGCTACCCAGGCCACCAGCATCGCCAGCCCGAACCCGCCGATCGATACCACGACGAAACGGCCAAGGGTGCGGCCATGCAAGCGGCTGGAAAAGCTCCAGAGGGTGTTGATCAGGTACGACACCACGGTCGCCACGACAAAGGCGAAACCGTTGGCCAGTGGCGGGTTGGCCAGGATCAAGTGCACAAACAGCACGGCAGCCACCACATGCACCGCGGTGACGAGCAGGCCGGTCATGGCAAAGCGCAAGGCACGTCGCAGCAGCGGCGAGTGCGTCCAGGTCACGGCTTCTGCGCCAGGCAGAACACCGTCAGGCCGGCGATACGATTGGCCCCCATGAATGGACGTTCCAGGCTGCACAGGGTCCTCAGCACGCCATTGACCAGCGGATGATGCCGCGCAAGCTGCGACTTGGCCGGTGCCCCGGAGGTTTTGCGCTGCAACAGGCGCAGGCCGGCGGCAATGGGAAATACCAGGCCGAAGTAATACGCCCCTTGCTGGACCTGCAAACCGGCCTGCACCACGACGCTTTCCAGTTGTTTGAGGGTATAGCGGCGCTTGTGCTCGAGGAAATCGTCATGCCCGCTCCAGAGAAACTGGAACGCCGGCACGGTGATCAGGAAGCGGCTGCCGGACGGCACTTTGTCGACGTAGGCCTTGAGCAGGCCCACGTCATCATCCACGTGCTCCAACACATCCATCAGCAGCACCAGGTCGGCGTCCAACGTGTCGATGGCGCGTCGGTAGCGGACCGGTTTACCGGCGGTGCTGGCGTCGGCGTCGGCCGGATAGCTGATGTCCACGCACCAGGCCTGGGCCGTTGGGGTATGGGTCAGCAGGTGATGGGAAAAAAAGCCCGAGCCGGCGCCCACGTCCAGCAACGTACTGGCCGAGGTGCCCTTGAGCATGTGGAGCATGGCCCGCGCTTTCGATCGGTAGTACCAATGCTGCTCGATATCGGGACCGAGGATGTCGGTTTCCTTGAGATCCATGGTCAGTCCTTGGCGTCATAGATGCGCCGCACCAGGAAAACCGGCCGACGCTTGGATTCGATATAGGTACGGCCCAGGTATTCCCCCAACACGCCGATGCCGATCAGTTGCAGTCCGCCCAGGAAGGTGACCGCGACCATCAGCGAGGCATAGCCCGGCAGGTCGACCCCGGAAATCAGGGTCCGCAACACGATGAACATGGCAAATGCAAAGGACACCAGCGAGACGCAAAGCCCCAGGTACGTCCAGATACGCAGCGGTTCGGTGCTGAAGCTGGTGATGCCTTCCAGGGCAAAATTCCACAGGCGCCAGCCATTGAACTTGCTTTCACCGGCGGACCGCTCCGGCCTGACGTAGTCCACGTGGGTGGTCCGGAACCCCACCCAGGCAAACAGCCCTTTCATGAAGCGGCGCGATTCGGGCAGGGTTAGAAGGGCATCGACCACACAGCGATCCATCAAGCGGAAATCGCCGACATTCTCCGGCAGCTTGTGGTCGGCGATTTTATTGTGCAGCCGGTAGAACCCGTTGGCGGAAACCTGTTTGGCCCAGGAGTCGGAATCGCGATTGATCCGATGCCCCAGCACCACTTCGGCGCCGTTGCGCCAATGGGCGATCATGTCCAGGATCACTTCGGGAGGATCCTGCAAATCGACGTCGATCGGCACCACCGCCTGGCCACGGGCGGCTTGCAGGCCCGCGCTCAACGCTGCCTCCTTGCCGAAGTTGCGACTCAGGTCGACGATGCGGATACGCGGGTCGGCCTTCTGCCTGTCCAGCAGCAGCGCCAACGTATCGTCCACGCTGCCGTCGTTGACGAACACCAGTTCCAGGCTCACCAGCGATTCATGGGCAAAGACCTGGTCGATCCTGGCCATGAACAAATCGATGGACTGGGCTTCGTTATAGACCGGAATGACAAGCGAAAGCGCTAGACGACCTTGCAGATCCGCTCCTGGATATTCAGTCACTTGATGGCTCTTTTTCTTATAGTGTTTTCAGTCCCATCGGGCTTCCGGCCCTAGGCGTCGAACCGTATTAAGCAGGACCAGGCAGGGCAACGCAAGGATCCAGTCAGAACTTAAGCCGACCACATATTCGCAACATGACTTTTCACAATGTAACGGTCAAATTCCCGGCCAGCGCTCATGCCCAGCAATATTTGATAACCAATGGAAACGAATTTCCCATAGCCAAAACCAACCACTTGGCTAGGCTTGCAGCCACATGTTCAACGCATGTCTTGAGTGAATGAATCGCAGGGAGCGAACCGATGTATTTTGAAATCTATCGACAGACCCGAGGCAACCCGAGCACCGGAAAAGGCCAATGGCGCTGGCGCTTGAGAGCCGGCAACCACGAAACGATCGCCAGTGGCGAAGCCTATGTGAACAAGAGTGACTGCCTTCACGCCGTCAGGTTGATCAAGAACGTCCATGACGAGACGCCCGTGAAAGAGATCTGAGCACCGCCAAGCGGGGTCTGTAGGAGCTGGCGAAGCCTGCAATCTTTTGATCTTGATCTTTCGCTTGAGATTCAAGTGTCTGGAGAAAGATCGCAGCCTCGTTGCACTCGACAGCTCCTACATCGGTTCCGCTTTTTTGCTGTGACGATGGTTGCCAGGCAGGTAGGGTATACGGACGAAAACAGGAGGCCGGTGCAATGACTCGATCCACCCACAACCGCGACTGGCTGGTGCGGGCGCCCGAATCGAGGAAAATGGAACGCATCGAGGCTTATTTCAGTGGGCATGGCTACACCACCCATCGCCATGACACCTACGCCATCGGCATCACGCTTTCCGGCGTCCAGAGCTTCAACTATCGCCACAGCAAGCGTCATAGCCAGCCCGGCGGCACCATCGTCCTGCACCCGGACGAAGTGCACGATGGCGAAGCGGGGACCCGCGATGGCTTTCGTTACCGGATGTTCTATATAGAACCGTCGGTGATCCAGCAGGTGCTGGGGGGCAAGCCGCTGCCTTTCATCGAAGGTGGATTGTCCAGCGATCCCCGCCTCAACATCGCGACCCGTCGATTGTTGAACAGCCTGGATCATCCCCTCGACCCGCTGGAGGAAGAGGACGCCATCTACGATGTGGCCCAGGCCCTCGACGTTGCGGCGGGCAACAGGCGCGGACGGCGGCTGATCGACTACCCGGCGGCAGAACGTGCCCGCCTGTTCATCCACGATGCCCTCGACCAGGTGATCACCCTGGACGATCTGGTGCAGGCAAGCGGCAGGGACCGATGGAGTCTGTCCCGGGACTTCCGGGCGCTGTACGGCACCAGCCCCTATCGCTACATCACCCAGCGCCGCTTGAGCGAAGCCCGACGCCTGGCCTTCCACGGTGCGCCACTGAGCGAAGTGGCCCTGGCCTGTGGTTTTTTCGATCAGAGCCACATGACCCGGTTGCATACACAAGCCTTCGGTATTTCACCGGCACGCTGGCTGAACATGCGACGCTAGGACAGCGACTGCGCGGCGCAAAAAGCTGCACGATCATCCAATACGCACACTGGCTCGAACCATAAAGTAGGACGCACCACCCCACCAAGGAGATGCCTCGATGACCCGTTACGCCCCCATCAACTTCGCCCAGAAATACACCCTGTTCCAGGAACAGTGGACACCGAAAGTCGTGGCCGAAATGAACGACTACCAATTCAAGATCGCCCGGCTCGAAGGCGACTTCATCTGGCACGCCCACGCCGATACGGATGAAACCTTCATCGTGCTGGAGGGCGAACTGCGTATCGACTTTCGCGACGGCGCGGTGACGATTGGCCCGGGCGAGATGTACGTGGTCAAAAAAGGTGTGGACCATAAGCCCAGCGCCGCCCAGGAAGTGAAGCTGTTGTTGATCGAGCCTCGCGGCGTGATCAATACCGGCGAAGAAACCAATGAGCGAACGGCGGTCAACGATGTCTGGATCTGACTGAGCCAGGCTCAATCGTATTCAGCTTCCTGGTGATCGCCCAACACACCTGCATCGATCGGCCAACACAGGTCGGCGACCTGCCCGGCATTCAACACACCGGGCATCAGGACAAAGCCCTGCTGATGCAGGGCTCGCAGGAGGTCGTCAGTCGACACGACACCACCGGCTTCAGGTACGGAAGCGGCCGGTCAGTTCCGCCAGGTTTCTCGACAGGCTCGAAAGCTGCTGACTGGCCTGCATGCTCTGGGCGGAATTGGATGCCGCTTCGTTGGACAAGTCGCGAATGTCGGAGATGTTGCGAGCAATCTCTTCGGTGACACTGCTCTGCTCTTCACACGCGTTGGCGATCTGCGCGGCCATGTCGTTGATCCGCTGGATCGAGCCGCTGGTACCGCTGAGCACCTCATCAACCCCTGCGGCGCGCTCGACGCTGTCCCGGGCCTTGCTGCTGCCGACCTGCATGGCTTGCACCGCCTTGGCGACACCGCTTTGCAAGCGCTCGATGCGTACCTGAATGTCCTTGGTCGAGTCCTGGGTGCGTGCCGCCAGGGCCCTGACTTCGTCGGCCACGACCGCGAAACCACGGCCTTGCTCACCCGCCCGTGCCGCCTCGATGGCTGCGTTCAGCGCGAGCAGGTTGGTCTGTTCGGCAATGCCCCGGATCACTTCGAGCACGGCGCCGATGCTGGAGGTTTCCTGGGCCAGTGCCTCGATCGTGCCCGAAGCGCTCTCCACTTCCTGGGCCAACTGGCGGATCGACTCGATGGTGCTGCTGACCACCTCAGCACCGTCCCGAGACTGACTGCTCGCCTGTTGCGCGGCATCCGAGGCGCTCACCGCGTTATGCGCAACTTCATGCACCGCCGCGCTCATCTGGGTGGCGGCGGTGCTGACCTGATCGAGCGCCGCATGTTCGCTGCTGATCAAGCGGTCATTCGTCGCGGCCATATCGGCCATGGCACGCGCTGCGGAGTCCACCTCTCCGGTCACCCGTCCAACCTCGGCAATCAACGGCTGCAATTTATCGAGAAAACGATTGAAGGCACCACCGAGCTGGCCTAACTCATCAGCGGAGCGCACCTCGAGACGCCCTTTCAAATCGCCGCCGCCCTCGGCAATCTGCTCGACGCGGTGCAGCAACCGACGCATAGGGCTCAGCACCACCAGCGGCAAGACAGTAAGCACAAGGACGCAACAGAACAGGCCGATCAACAGAATCGCACCCTGTTGCACACCGACTGCCTCGCCGTTTTCAATCGCTGCGTCGCCTTCGCGATGCGATGCCGCATCTTCAAGGTCACCCAGCTTGTCGATGGAGTCCCGCATGGTTTCGAACAGGCGTTCACTGTCACCGAAGCTCAGGGCACTAGCGCCCTGCGGATCCCTTACAGACTGTTCGACGACCCGCCGCGAAACCTGCATCCATTTCCCGAAGCTGTCATTGAACTGACTGACCAAGGCCTGCGCCTCGGCACCGGGTTGCATCGCGGCATACTTCTGTACGCGATCATAAGCCTGCTTCGCATTCTCGCTGTGACTGGTGCTCAGCGCTTGAATATGCTCATTCGCATGACCATCCAGCAGGCTGCGCTCGGCGACGAAAGCCTGATAAAGATCGCGATCGGCATTGAGCAACAGGCTGATGGCCGGCAGATTACGTTTAGTCAATTGCGTGCTCGATTCAGTCACCTGACCGATGCCACGCATGCCCGTCCACCCCATCAGCACCAACAACAGCGCGAGAAACGCAATGGGCAGAGTGATTTTCCAACGAAAGCCCAGATCGGCAAAAAACCGCAGCATGGGGTGTCACTCCTTTCATGGGGATTAACTTACCTATCGGCAGCCATGCC
>NZ_JACNDD010000214.1:0-8127 GCF_017351395.1 Pseudomonas sp. FW305-28 | reverse complement strand
CCAGCAACTCGACGTCGAACACCAGCACGCTGTGCGGCGGGATGCTGCCAACGCCTTGAGCGCCGTAAGCCAGTTCGCTCGGCACGTACAGGCGCCATTTGCTGCCGGCATTCATCAGTTGCAGTGCTTCGGTCCAGCCTGGGATCACGCCGCCTACCGGGAATTCGGCTGGCTGGCCACGATCGTAGGAGCTGTCGAACACAGTGCCGTCGATCAGGGTGCCGTGGTAGTGGGTACGCACCTGGTCTTCACGGGTCGGCTTGGCGCCTTCACCCTGGGTCAGCACTTCGAACTGCAGGCCGGAAGCCAGGGTGGTGATGCCTTCACGCTTGGCGTTTTCCGCCAGGAACGCACGGCCTTCACCCGCAGCGGCTTCAGCCTTGGCGGCTGCTTCGGCTTGCATGATTTCACGAATGACCTTGAAGCTGGCGGACATCTCGTCCTGGCCCACGCGGCTTGGCTTGCCGGCGAACGCGTCGGTCAGGCCGGCCAGGATGGCATCCAGGCTGACACCCGGTGGCGGGTTGTCGCGCAGTTGGTCGCCCAACTGACGGCCAATGCCGTAGCTGACGCGGGTTTCGTCGGTGGACAGGTTAACTTCGGACATGATGCTGCTCCGCTGTGCGGACGGCTCGAGAGTTGCCGTGCGTGACACAGCGCCTCCCGGAGCGCCCGGAACCAAAAGGGCGAGCAGACTAGCACAGATGCCACGGCGGGTGACGAGCCCTCACGTCAAAGCAACCCGCCAGAAACGACAACGCCCGCCTGCAGTTCGCCAGGCGGGCGTTGCGCCAGCGCGAGGAACGGGCCTCAGTGCTTGGTCAGTTTGTCCAGGTAGCCCATGGCAAAGGCCGAGACCACGAAGGTCATGTGGATGATCACGTACCACATCAGATGCTCGGGATCGACGTTCTTGGCGTCCATGAAAATGCGCAGCAGGTGGATGGAGGAAATGGCCACGATCGAGGCGGCGACTTTCATCTTCAGCGATGAAGAGTCCATGGTGCCCAGCCAGTTGAGCTTTTCCTTGTCGGAGTCGATGTCCAGTTGCGAAACGAAGTTCTCGTAGCCGGAAATCATCACCATCACCAGCAGGCCGCCCACCAGCGCCATGTCGATCAGCGACAGCAGCACCAGGATCAGCTCGGACTCGGCCATGGCGAACACATTGGGGATAATGTGAAAGACTTCCTGGAAGAATTTCAGCGCCAAGGCCAGCAAGCCCAGGGACAGCCCGAAATAGATCGGCGCCAGCAGCCAACGGGAGGCATACATTGCATTTTCGATAAAGCGTTCCATTGAGTCTCACACCTGGGCTGAAAAATCGCGGCGAGTATATCAGCCACGACCTGCCCCACAAATGCCGGGGCCATCCCTGGTCCCTGCTCTTGTGTCAAAATTTTTCTGCGAGTGCCCGTGCGGCGATGGCCTTCAATGCAGCGGACGAAACTCGAAGCCGCCGACATTGCGACAACGGCCTCCATTGATTTCACGCAGTTGGGCCTGCATGTGCAAGGACCAGATCTGCGGGTCGTCGGCCAGCTCATAGCCGTGCAAGGTCAGGCTCTGCACAATGGTGTCGAGGATGGATTCGGCGGCAGTCGGGCCGGGAAATGGCCCCTGGGCCTTGATGGCGGAGGGTTGTTCGCCAGCCATTCCGGCGGCGAAGAGCAAGGTCCACATACCGGTATCTCCCGCCAGGGGGCGGATGGCGCATTCGATACGGGTGACAAGGCCCAGGCATTGACGAGTGAGGCAAAGGTTGCGCGACATGGCGGCGCCCCTCGGTAGATCCGGTATTCAGTCTCGGGAAGAGGCTGTTTCGATCCAATGATGACTCTCGTTATCCTTGAGCTGAGGATAGAAGAAAAGTTCCGGCCTCACGGGCTTTCAAGACCAGAATGCGCCGAGCGGTCATAGTGTGAATATTGACGCCAAAGTGGCGACGTTTTTTTTGAAACAGCCCCAAAAATTGTGGGAGCGAGCTTGCTCGCGATAGCGGTGTAACAGTCGACTGATGAGTGACTGAAACTCCGCTATCGCGAGCAAGCTCGCTCCCACAAGGAACTTCCACCGGAGGCTTGCGGCGGTCAGGAGAACATCAAGCCGGCTTGGCCTCCGCCAAGGCCTGCTGTGCCAGTTCCTTTTCCGCTTCCTTGATGTCGTCTTCGCTGATCATTTCCGCGATCACCCGCAGCCGCTCCACCACCCGGGCGTTGACGCTGCCCTCCGGGAACTCGCCGTTTTCATCCGGCTCACCGGCAGGCTCGCCCACCAGCAGGCTCAGGGCTTCGTCGGCCTGACGCACCGCATAGACGTGGAACTGCCCGGCGCGCACGGCGGCCAGCACTTTCTCGTCGAGCATCAGCGTCGCGACGTTGGCCTGGGGAATGATCGCCCCCTGCTCCCCCGTCAACCCCCGGGCTTCGCAGAGGCGGAAGAAGCCTTCGATCTTCTCGTTGACCCCACCCACCGCCTGCACTTCACCGAACTGGTTGATCGAGCCGGTGATGGCGAAGCATTGCTTCAGCGGCGTCTTCGACAGGGCCGAGATCAGCGTACACGCCTCGCCCAGGGATGCACTGTCGCCGTCCACGTAGCCGTAGGATTGCTCCAGGGCAATGCTGGCCGAGATCGCCAGCGGGAATTCCTGGGCATAACGGCTGCCCAGGTAACCGGTGAGGATCATCACGCCCTTGGAGTGGATCGGTTGGCCAAGGTTGACCTCCCGCTCGATGTCGACGATGCCGCTGCCGCCCGGGTACACCGTGGCGGAAATCCGCGCCGGCACGCCAAACGCCGAATCGCCGACCTCCAACACCGTCAGGCCGTTGCATTTGCCCACGGCCGCACCCGCGGTGTCGATCAGGATGATCCCCGCCAGCATGTCGTCGAGGATCCGCGCCGAGACGCGTCCGGTGCGGGTGGCCTTGGCCTTGAGGGCGCGTTCGATATGGCCGGCATCGGTCATCTCGTCACCGGCCAATTGGCGAATGAAGTCCGCCTCGCTGACCAGTTGGAACAGATCGCCGATACGCGCCGACAAGCGCCCCTGGTGTTCGGCCAGCCGGGCACTGTAGGTCGCCAGGCGCGCCACTGCATCGGCGGTCAGTGGCGCCATGCCTTCTTCTGAAGTGCGAGTCTTGAGCAACTGGGCGAACTGCTCCAGGCTCTCGTCGCCCATCGGGATGTCTTCGTCGAAATCCACCAGCACGCGAAACATTTCCTGGAAGTCCGGATCCAGGTCCTGCAAGGCGTAATAGAGCTGACGGGCGCCGATGATCACGACCTTGACCTGCAACGGGATGTGTTGCGGCGTCAGGGTCACCGTGGCCAGGCGTCCCAGCTCACCCAGGGGCGACTCCATCTTCAGCTTGCGCGATTGCAGGGCGCGCTTGAGCGCATCCCATACGAACGGCTCGCCAAGCATTTTTTCCGCTTCAAGGATCAGGAAACCGCCATTGGCCCGGTGCAAGGCACCCGGACGCAGCTGTCGGTACGTGGTGTAGAGCGCGCCCTGGTCGGTGCTGTATTCAATCCGGCCGAACAGGTTGTCGTAGGTCGGGTGCGGCTCGAACACCACCGGCGCGCCACCGCTGGACGGATGCCCGACCACCAGGCTTGGCGCGTACTGCTCTTCCAGCAGCTTGCGAGCGATGGCGTCGGTCTTGCTGTCGTCCACCAGTTGCTCGACCACGGTCTTGAGCAGATAGACCTGCATGGCTTGCAGGTAGCCACAGACCGCGGCGTTCTCCGCGTACTTTTCCGACAGCGGCGCCAGCAACGGTTGCAGGGCCAGGGTGATGGTTTCTTCGTTGAGCTGGCGCAACTGGTTGCTGGACTCGCGCTTCCATTGCGGCAGGCTGGCGAGCTCTTCGTTCAAGCGCTCTTCCAGGCCGGAGATGTCCTCGTGGAAACGCTCGCGCTCGGCCTCCGGCAACTGGGCGAATTCCGCCTCGTCCAGGGCCTTGCCTTCGCTCATCGGCGTGAAGGCGATGTTGCTGCTGTCACGGTACAGCGCGACATCCTTCTCCAGCGCCAGGCGCTCGATCACATCCAGGGCCCGGTCGTAGCGCTGGTTGAAAGCGCGGTCGATGGCGCTTTTTTTCTGCTGGTAGGACGGGTGCTCGAACACCGCCGGGAAGGTCGCCAGCAGGTTGTCGATCAAGCCGTTGATGTCACCGATGAACGCACCGGCCGTGCCGGACGGCAGCTCCAGGGCACGAGGCTCGCGGGGCTCATCGAAATTGTTGACGTAGACCCAGTCCGCCGGGGTCTGCAGGCGCTTGCCTTCGGCCTTGAGGTAGCGTTTGACGAAGGAAAACCGGCCAGTGCCGGGCTCGCCCATGACAAATACGTTGTAACCGGGGCGCGGCATGGCCACGCCGAACTGCAAGGCTTCGACCGCACGTTCCTGGCCGAGCACACCGCGGAAGGGCTCCAGATCATTGGTGGTAGAGAAGCTGAACTGTTCAGCGGAAAACGGACGGGTCAGCGCTTCGGGCGCTAGACGCAAGCTGGCAGCAACAGGATCAGGCATCGGGCTTCCTTACATCAGGCGGGGCAGATAGCGGCATTCTGGCGCTGCCTGCACCTGACTGGCAAGGAGCGCCTCAGACCAAAGCATAGTCAATGGGAAAACCCCGGGCGCAGCCCCGTAAACAGGCGATCCCCGTAATGTTTTTGCAAAATGTCACGGAACCCTGGGATCGTGCCTAAACTCCAAAGTGCGCGGCTGGAACAATAACCGGCCCACTGGCAGCTGTAGGGGCCAGACCCTGTCCATTGGTATGCACATAAAGAGAACATAGCTATGAAACGGATTCTTCTCGGTACTCTCTTCACCGCTGTATCCCTCAACGCCATGGCTCAGGCGCCGGGCGGCCCGGATTGCGGCTGGGGCAACATGCTGTTCGAAGGTCAGCGTGGCACTCCGGCACACTTCCTGGCATCCACCACCAACGGCACTTCCGGCAACGCCACCTTCGGCATGACCTCCGGCACCAACGGCTGCTCGACCAACGCGGCACTGACCTACGGTGGCAAGTCCTGGCTGGCCATGAATGGCATGATGAACGAGCTGTCCGAAGACATGGCCAAGGGTCAGGGCGAAGCGCTGACCACCTATGCCGTGGTACTGGGCGTGGCGCCGGAAGATCGCGCACACTTCTCCGCTGTTACCCACGAGCACTTCCAGCAGATCTTCAGCAAGGCTGACGTAACCGCAGAAGATGTGCATACCAACACCCTGGCCGTACTGAAAAGCGACCCTCGCCTGGCCAAGTACGCCACTCAAGCTTAAGCTCGGCACCACTCGCTCCTCTCGGGGAGCGGGTTTTCTTTTTGGGGCCCCTTCGGTCTTTATTTTTTCGACTTTCCAAGTAGCCGACTATGCTCAAACGCCTTGCCTGGCTGGCGCTCTGTGTGTGCGCCCCGCTGTCCGCCGCGCCTCATATCGACCCTCAACGTTTGCAGCAACTGGCCAATGACCGCTTCTGGATCTCCCTGGGCCACTACGAAACCGCCAAATTGGGTGGCTGGCGCAGCTATATCAGCGACAAAAAATTCTTCCTCGCCCCCGACGGCAACGAACACCCTGACCGTGAACTGACCGCCACGCTGCAAGCCTTGTATGGCCCGGCCAGCGCCGGCCAGCAACATGCCCAGTGCGTGTACCCGGCGCGCACCCGCTGGCTGAAGGCGCAGCTCAACCTGACAGACCTGCCGGCGGTCAACTGCAGCGACTTCACCCAGTGGTTCAAGGATGTGTCGCCCCACAGTGCGGTGATGATTTTCCCCGCCGCGTACCTCAACAGTCCGTCCTCGATGTTCGGCCACACCCTGTTACGCATCGACCAGGCCGATGTGCAAAGCGACAAGACCGCCCTGCTCAGCTACGCGATCAACTTTGGCGCCTACATCGAAGGCTCGGACAACAGCATCCTCTATGCCTGGAAGGGCCTGATGGGCGGCTATCCGGGCCTGTTCGCCCTGGTGCCGTACCAGGAAAAACTCTCCGAGTACCGTAGCCTGGAGAACCGCGACCTGTGGGAATACCGCCTCAACCTGAGCCAGGCGGAAACCGAGCGCATGGTCGAGCACGTCTGGGAACTCAAGCAGATCCAGTTCGACTATTTCTTTTTCGACGAAAACTGCTCCTATCGCCTGCTTGAATTGCTGCAAGTGGCCCGCCCCAGCCTGCGCCTGACCGAACAGTTCCCGCTGACGGCGATTCCCACCGACACCGTCAAAGCGGTGAAAGAAGCCGGCCTGGTGGAAAGCATCCAGTATCGGCCGTCCCGGGAACGGGAACTGCTCAGCCGCGCCGAACCGCTCAGCGATGACGAACAACAATGGGTACTGAACGTCAGCGCCGATCAGCAGCAACTGCAAACACCGGCATTCAAGGTGCTGCCCCGCGAACGCCAGGCACTGATCATCGACGCGGCGTATCGCCTGGAACGCTATCGTGCCAACGGCCAGGAACGCGATCCGCAACGGGCCCAGCGCAGCTTCGAGCTGTTGCGGGCGATCAACCAGAACCCCGCACCGGAACTCGACATCCCGCAACCGGGCCTGCCCGAGGACGGTCACCAATCCCGCACCTGGCAGGCCGGCCTCGGCACACGGGGCGACCGGGCGTTCGGTGAATACGGCTTGCGCATGGCCTATCACGACCTCAACGACAACGCCGAAAGTTTCCCCCTGGGAGCACAGATTGAAATCCTGCAATTGAAACTGCGCCAGTACGAAGGCAATGACTGGCAGGTGCAGCAACTGGATCTGGCGACCATTCGCTCCCTGACCCCACGCAACGAGCTGCTGCAACCGCTGTCCTGGCAGGTTACCGGCGGCCTGGAGCGGGTGCCGGGCAAACACGACGATGAAACCTTGGTCAGCCACGTCAACGGCGGTGCCGGTGGTACCTGGGCGCTGGGCGAAGATGTGCTGGGCTTTGCCTTGGGCACGGTGCGGGTGGAGCACAACAACGATTTCGCCCAGTTCATCGCCCCGGCCGCCGGCTTCAACAGCGGCGTGCTGTGGAAAAACCCGCTGGGCAACTTGAGCCTGGAAGCCAAGGGCGATTATTTCGTCAACGGCGAAGTGCGTCGTAGCCTGAGCCTCAACCAGCAGTGGGAATTGTCCCGCAACCTCGGCCTGCGCTTGAGTGCCCAGCGAGAGTTCAGCCACCTGGCTTCGCCGGAGAACGAGGTGATGCTCGAGGTGAAGTGGTATCACTATTGAGCCAGACCGCTCTGCACGCGCACAGAGACGAACGGATTAATCACAGGGCTTTCACATCGGCCTGACGAATCCGCTTCTAGACTTCTCGTATAAGTGGATACGGCAGGAAGGCTCAAATGAGGCGTGCGGCAGTGGTACTGGGTGTATTGATGTTGCTCGGTGGCTGTGAAACCACTCATGAAGACCTGATCGCCCGAGGTTATCCACCGGCGTTCGCCGACGGCTACGACGACGGTTGCAGCAGTGGTCGGCAAGCGGCGGGGGTGATCACCGGCCAGTTCAGGAAAGACGTGCCACGGTACCTCAAGGATCCGCGCTACGCCGAAGGCTGGAGCGATGGTTTCCGGCAGTGCCAGGCGATGCGCGAAAGCGAGGAGCGCAATGCCTACCGCGATCGTCATTGGGATGACCACGAACGTGCCTGGCAACAAGAAAAGGATCGGGACGCCGCCCGGGCTTATCGCTCGCCGTGAGTCGCGCATAGACATTCGTCGAAACCAAAAGCCTGCGACCATGGACCAAACTCCAATAGAGGAGAACACCATGAGCCGCGCTTTCGTCAACGAAGACAACGCCGCTGCCCAGGCCGACCAGCCGGTCGAACGTCAGGTCAGTGCGCAACCCAATTACGTCACGCCCACCGGGCTTGCCCTGCTCCAGGCCCGGTTCGCCGAGTTGCAGGCCCTGCACAGCCAGCAGGCGACCCGAGGGGAACTGGCGGACAAACAACGGATCGCCGACCTTGAACGGGATCTGCGCTATTTCAAGCAGCGCCTGCAAAGCGCCCAGGTCGTTGCACCGACGTCGTCCGACCAAGTGCGGATCGGGCATTGGGTGACCTTTGTCGATGAACAGGATCATGAGCAACGGGTGCAGTTAGTG
>NZ_JACNDD010000213.1:0-8473 GCF_017351395.1 Pseudomonas sp. FW305-28 | reverse complement strand
CAAGCCTTGCTCCCACGGTGAAGTTTTCCCCCAAAAACCTGCAAGGATTCGCATTGATGTATGAGGTTGTATAGATGAAACCTTTTTCGGTAGCCGTGCGCAGCGTGGTTTCAGTGTTGTTGTTTGCTTGCGTGCCTGCTGCCAATGCCGTGAGCCGGGACATCAGTGCGGTGTTCAGGCCTGACTCTTCGAAGCCTCAAGAGAACACTTTTCTTAATACCACGCCGGTCAGTGGTTACTGCGCGCAATATCCCGCTCAATGCGGGACGGCAAGAATGTTCAGCATTCGGTTACCTTTTACCGCCAATTCGACCAGCCCTATTCAGGCGGGTCATGGAGACGCCCGGCAAGGTGCGATGTTCAAAGTCCCTGCCAATTGGCGTACCGCACAGGTGACTCATTCAGTTACAGGTGAGACTGAAACCGTTGAAGTACGCTGGTCCGGTATCGGTTCTCGGTACCAATTCCCTGGAAGCGTCGTCGACTTGGTCGGGGGGGGCGTAGATGTCATCACTGCTCATAAGGCGTTATGGAGCGGTTCCAGTTGGGTGAATGCGCCCTCGCCATGTCAATACAGCGGTGTGGGGGCTTATGGCAGTAACTGGTACATGTTTTTCTGGAAGACGCCGGTAGAGAGCGCTTGTGCCAAAAAAGCCAATTACTTGATTCCTAGTATGAGTTACACCTACCTGGACTTCGCCTACGAACTGCGCACCCCAAACCCTCTGAAAATGTCGAGCGGTCTCTACACGGGATCCTTGACCTACAGCGTTGGGCCGGGCCAGGACCTCGACATGGGCGATGTCATGATCCCTTCCGATCCGATACTCACCTTGAACTTCAACCTGACCGTCGAACACACCCTCAAGGTCGAAGTCCCCCCCGGCGGCAACCGTGTGGAGCTGGTCCCCCAGGACGGCTGGCAAGCCTGGCTCAACAGCGGGCGCAAGCCGACGCGACTGTTCCGCGACCAGCGTTTCCATATCTCCGCCTCTTCCCGTTTCAAGATGGCGCTGGAGTGCCAGCACATCAGCGGCAATACCTGCGCGATCACCGAGACCGGCACCGGCCATGCCGTGCCGGTGGACGTCAGCGTGACCCTGCCGGATGGCTTGACGGACGCCGGTGGGCAACCGGTCAACCGTCGCCGGCTGTTGCGCGATGGCAGTGGCACCGAGTTGTTCCAGCCGGGCTTATATGTCGACCGCAGGCCGGGAATGCTGCACTTCGAGGTCGGCCGTAGCAGCGTCGAAGAGATGCTGGACGGCGGCGCCACGCGCTATAGCGGCGATGTCACGGTGATCTGGGATTCGGAAGTTTAAAAGGCGTGGCTTGGCCAGTCCGAGCCGATATGAGGGTGGGGTGTAGATGAAGCAGTTACCAGTGGCAGTGCAAGGCATGGTTTCGGTGTTGTTGTTGACCTGTGCATCGACGGCTGATGCCGTGAGCAAGGATGTCACCGCCATCTTCAGGCCCGATCCCTCGAAGCCCAATGAAAACTCCTTTCTCAATACCACCCCGGTATCGGGTTACTGCGGACTGTATCCGGCGGTATGTGAGCGGGAAAAAATGTTCAGTATTCAGGTGCCCATTACTTTCGAATCGGCTCGTCCGATTCAGGCAAATCATGGGGATCCCCGGCAAGGGGCGATGTTCGATGTGCCGGCCAGCTGGCGTTTGGCGCAGGTGACCCATACCGGTACAGGCGAAACAGAGATCGTTCAAGTGCGGATATCCGGCGTGGGCTCGCGGTATCAGTTTCCTGGCAGCGTGGTCGATTTGGTCGGCGGCGGCGTAAACGCTCTACAGGCCCATCAGAGGTTATGGAGCGGCTCCAGTTGGCTTTATGCGCCTTCGCCTTGTCGAGGTAGCGGCTATTCGACCTACAACCACAATATCTACAACTTTTTCTGGAAGACACCTACCGAAGGTGTGTGCGCCAAAAGAGCCAATTACCTGATCCCCAGCATGTCCTACCGCAATCTGGATTTCGCCTACGAACTGCGCACACCCAACCCTTTGAAAATGTCGTCTGGCCTATATACCGGTTCTCTGACCTACGGCGTCGGACCAGGGCAGGACTTTGACATGGGGGATGTGATGATCCCCACGGATTCGGTGATCACCCTCAATCTCAAACTGACGGTCGAACACACCCTCAAAGTAGAAGTACCCCCCGGCGGCAACCGCGTCGAACTGGTCCCCCAGGAAGGCTGGCAAGCCTGGCTGAACAGCGGGCGCAAACCCACGCGATTGTTCCGCGACCAGCGTTTCCATATCTCGGCCTCGTCACGCTTCAAGATGGCCCTCGAATGCCAGCACGTCAGCGCCAATACCTGCGCCATCTCCGAAACCGCCACAGGGCACGCCGTGCCGGTGGAGGTCAGCGTGACCCTGCCCGAGGGCCTGACGGATGCCGCCGGGCAACCGATCAGCCACCGCCCGTTGTTTCGTGACGGCACGGGCACCGAGTTGATCCAGCCGGGGTTTTATGTCGATCGACGGCCAGGAACGCTGCACTTCGAGGTGGTGCGCGGCAATGTCGAGGAGATGTTGGACAGCGGCGCCAAGGCCTACTCCGGCAACGTCACGGTGGTCTGGGATTCGGAAATTTAAACGGCCGGTCGGCCAGGATTTTTAGTGAGTTGCGTGAAATGCATGAGGTTGGAAAAGCGATGAAACATCTATTGGCATGGGTTGGACTCTATCTGTTGTGCGGCGTGGCCCAGGCCGGTCCGCAGATCGGCGTCGGGGTGGTCTACGACTACCTGGACGGCAACAAGACCACCTACATGAAGCGGATCTTCAACGGCGGCACGTCCACGGCGTTCGTCAAGGTCAACATCCTGGAGATTATCTATAACGAGGACGGCAGCTACCAGGAAGTGCCGCTGCAGAACCAGGTCAGTGCCCAGGCCAAGGACGGGTTGATGGCCAGCCCGGCGCGGCTGATCGTGCCGGCCAACGGGGTGCAGGGCACGCGCTTGCTGTTCATGGGCAACCGCGACAAGGAACGGTACTTCCGCGTGCGCTTCGTGCCGGTGGTGCCGGAGGCCGAAGACGAGTTCGCCATCAGCAAGGAGGAGCGCGAGGAATACAAGAAGGAGCGCGTCGGGGCGGGGGTCAAGGTGCTGGCGGGCTACGGCACGGTGTTTTTCGTACGGCCCAAGGACACCCGCTTCGAGACCGTGATCGATGACAGCGCCAATCGCTACCAGATACGCAATCACGGCAACAGCGTGCTGGTGATCGATGAGTTCAAGGACTGCGAAGCGAAGAAAGAGAACGAGTGCCGGCCCACCACCAAGCACCACATCATGGCCGGCCGGACGTTCTCGTTCGACAAGGAGGCGGGGCGCGAATATCGCTTCACGCTGATCGAAGGCAGCGAGCAGAAAAACGTCGAGATCAAAGGTTGACGGTCGCCGTCGCCGAACCGTCGTTGACGCCACAGGTAATCAAATATGTTCAAGACACTGGTACGCCCCCTCGCACTGAGCGCCCTTATGTTGCCCTGGGTCCAGGCCTGGGGCGCGGTCGAACGGGAAACCTTCGAGGTCTACGTGACCATCCCCACCGTCGACTTTCATGTGGTGCCCCTCGACCCGCAATTGGTCCAGCGCGAACAGCGCTTGCCCTTCAGCACCATCACCGGCGAGCTCAGCCCGTTGCGGGCCACCTACGAGGTGAAGAACAGCAACGGTGCCATCGGTGCCCGCCTGGGGGAAGAGGCGTATCTGTCCAATGGACGTGAGCGCATCGATCTGCGGGTGACCTTCAATGGCGTCGCACTGACCCTGGATTCGGCCCAGGTGGTCACGGCCACCGAGGCCCGGCCCGGACGCCAGGTGCCGCTGGAAATTGCCGCCATCAGGCCCGATGACGATTACAAGCCGGGGGACTACTACGGAACGGTGCACATGGTGTTCGACGCCACCGCGCCGTAGCAACCGCGAACCCTGCGGCAAAGATCATTTGAACCAGCACTCCTGTGGCGAGGGAGCGCTGGGTCAGTGACGGTGGGAGCAAGTTTTGCTCCTGCGCTTTTTATTACTAAAAAAAGGTATCAAGCATGTTCAAGAAAGTTTTATCCGTTATTGCTTTGGGGACTGCCGCGCTAAGTTCGCCGCTGGTGCTGGGCGCCGATGATGCACGTTCATCCATCCATATCGAGGCGAACATTCCGACCAAGCAGTTCCACGTGCAGCCCCGGAATCCGGATTTTGGTAAGGACGAATACATGTACTACAACCCCCTGACCTACAAATTCACCCCTTTGCGCCACACCTTTGACGTAAAGAACACCGATGGTTCGGTCCACGCCTACATCGAGAACGGGGCGAGTACAGGGGCCATCCACTTGACCAACGGTGTCGATGTTGTCTCCCTGAGGGCTTTATTCAACGGTGTACCTCTGGACGACCGACCTCAGGAAGTCGTCGACGATGCCACGTCCACACCCGGTACCCAGGCGGACATGTACATCGTGGTTGCGAACTCGCCGACTCGCCCTCTCTCTCCCGGCATGTATAACGCCGACTTCACCGTGATCTTCGACGCGGTGCCTCGGGTCAATCCCTGATCTGGGGCAACCCCTGATCTGAGGGCAACCCCTCGCCACAGGGTACTTGCACCACATTCCCGTGACTCATTGCCTCGCCACCAACGGCTTGCACTGGGTATGACTGCCCGGCTGCAAGTAAGGCGAGAGAAACGGCGCCATGCCCTTGAGTACTTGTACCGGCAAGGCCGAGGTGAACTTGAAGTTCTGCGCCGACGCGCCCGGTACATAGGCGGTGAGGGTGCCGAAATGACTGTCGCCGATGTAGAACACGAAGGTGGCGGTGCGGTTGATCGATTTGGAACTGATCACTCGTCCGCCGGAGCCGACCGCTTCGATGCGGTTGTCGCCGGTGCCGGTCTTGCCGCCCATGGCCAGCGGCGTGCCGTCGGCCAGCTTGAAACTGCCGGCCACGCGTTTCGCGGTGCCGGCATCCACCACCTGGGACAGCGCACCGCGCAAGGCCTGGGCCACTTCCACTGGCATCACGCGCTTGCCGTTGTCCGGGTTGTTCACCAGCCGTGTCTCGTAAGGCGTGCCGACGGCAAAGTCGAGGCTGTCCACCCGTAGCGCCGGTTGGCGGATGCCATCGTTGAGGATGGTGCCCACCAGTTCGGCAAGCGCAGCCGGGCGGTCCCCGGAGCTGCCGATGGCGGTGGCCAGCGACGGTACCAGGTGATCGAACGGGTAACCGACTTTCTGCCAGCGCTGGTGGATATCCAGGAAGGCTTCGATTTCCAGCATGGTACGGATGCGACTGTCGCGGGCACTCTTGTGCCGGCTCTTGAACAGCCAGCTGTAGACTTCCTGGCGCTCGAACTGGCTGGCCTTGACGATCTGGCTGAACTTGGCGTCGGGGTTGTTCAGCAGGTAACCCATCAACCATAGGTCCAATGGGTGGACCTTGGCGATGAAGCCCTGGTCCGGCAGGTCATAGGCGCCGGGGCCATAGCTTTGGTAGAGCCGTTCGAGGCGTTCGTCGGTGAGTTTTTCGGCGCTCTTGGCCGACTTCAAGTGGGCGCGCACGAAGCGGTTGAAGCTCTCCTGGCTGTCGTTGGGAAAGAAATAGCGGTGCACGGCGGCCAGGCGGATAGCGGTAGGGCGCATGCCGTCGAGGAACGTTTCCAGGCGCTGGCCGGTGTCCTTTTTCTGGTATTTCTTCCAGAACCTGAGCAGGAACGAGGTGCCTTCGCGGTCGGCGAACTGGGCCAGGTATTCCTGGCGGCGCGGGTCCTTGTCGTCCTTGAGCAGTTCGGAACTGTTGTTGGGGCCGGCATAGGTGGCGTAGCGCACCAGGTCGCGCATCAGGCGGATGAACGGCAGGTTGATCGACTCCCGCAGGGCGTCGCGCAACGTCGGGTTGCGACCGTCGTCTTCCCTGCGGAAGTTGTGGAAGGTGTGCAGCCCGCCGCCGGTAAAAAAGGCTTCGCCAGGGCTGGCCGAGTAGGTCCGGTCCAGCGCGGCCTCGAGCATCTTCGGCAGGCTGCGGTCGGTGTTCTGGATCAGGTAGTCGACGGCCCAGCGGGAGAGGCGGTCCTGCTCGGCGACTTCGGTTTTCTTCAACGCCGCCGGGGTCTGCTGGGCATAACGCTCGTGCAGTTCGGCGATGATCTGCAGGTAGGTGGTGAGCACCCGCAACTTGGCGGTGGAGCCCAGTTCCAGCTTGCTGCCTTCGTTGATGTCGAAAGGCTGGTCGGTGCTGTCGGTCTGCACTCGCACACGCGAGCCATCGGGGGTCAGTTCCAGCAGGGTGAAACTGTAGCGCACCTGGGTGGTACTGGTGGGGGTCAGCAGGCGTTCTCCCATCAGGCCGATCTCGGTGGCGAAGGCCGGGTCGGCCAAGCGCTTGAGGTAGTCGGTGGCCTGGGCTTGTAAATCGCTTTGCAAGGTGCTGGTGGCGGACAGGTCGAGGCGATCGAGGTCGTACAGCGGGCGGTTGAGCAGGGCGGCGAGGCGACTGCGGGCGGCGCTGATGCCTTTGTTGGTTTCGTTGGGCTGCACGGTCGGGTCCTGGACCCAGTCGCGATAGCTGACCTTGCTCGCCAGGGCTGCGTCGGCCAGGGCCGCGTCGATCACGCCGTTCTGTGCCAACAGGCGGATGTGGCTGTCGGTCAGGCGCGCCAGTTCATCGTGACCCTTGGACAGGTAATGGGACGGCCGGCGCTGGGCGATCATCAACGACAGCATTTCCCGCAGGGCCAGGCCTTTTTCCGCCAGGCTCTGGGGATCGGTCGCGGTGCTGGCCAAGCGTTCATTGGCCCGATTGAAGTCGGCGCCGTACCAGACTCGTAAGCCTTCGGCCATGCCGTGGACTTCACCATGCCCCGGCACGGCGGAGAGCGGCACGCTGTTGAGGTAGTCGCGGATGATCCGCTGCCGCGCCTCGAGGGTTTGCGGGCCGCCCTGGTAAGCGCGCACGCTGGCGGAAATCATCTGGCGGATTTTCTCCGCGCCGGACACGGTCAGGCCCTCAGGCGAGTGACGGTATTTCTCCAGTTGTGTGGCCAGGGTGCTGCCCCCGGCGGATTGCCCCGGCAGGCTCAACAGCTTGGCGACTTGCGACCAGGCCGCCATGCCGAAGCGCGGCCAGTCCACGGCCGGGTTGGCCAAGGGTTGCTTGGGGTCGAGCAGAAAACGGTTCTCGATGAACAACAGGCTCTGCACCACCACGGGCGGGATCGCTTCGAAGTTCGCATACAGCTGCTGCGGGTACTTGAACTGATAGACCGGCGCGGCGCGGCAGTCGGTGATGGTCAATCCAGCCTGGATCTTTTCCGTGTAGGGCACGAACAGGCCTTTTTCGACGTAGCCCATCAACGCCGGCGAAAACCGCGCCTGGGCCTGGATCACATAGTCACGCTTGAGCAGGCGCGGCAGGAATTCCCCCAGCGCGCTGTAGCCCAGGCGCCGGTCGAACGGGCCTGCGCCAGGGTAGACGATGGCATCGCTGGGCCCCGGCTGCACCGAGTAGCTCAGGGACTCGGCATACTTGCTGAGCTCCCGGGCCTGAAACCGCGACGTGCGCATTTCCTTGGCCACCGCCAGGCCGACCACCACCACGATAATCAGCAACAACAACCAGAATGCCCGCCAGCCATGCCGTGCGCGGCGTTTTTTTTGAGGTAAAGGCGCTTCTTCCATACGTTCAGTCGGGACCACAGGTTCATTCGAATCGGTTTGCCACAAAGCGCCCATAGTCGACTGATCCATTAAGCAGATTGATCGGACTTGCTTGAAGCTTAGACGGTGGTTGGCGTGGGGGGAGGGGAAATTGTGGGCAAGCCCATACACGAGCACTTGTGAGATGTCATGGTCTGACCGGCTTTTGTGGCGAGGGAGCTTGCTCCCGCTCGGCTGCGCAGCAGACGCAACGGTGGCATGGCTGAAGCGTTTTCAGCGGTTGAAAAACGAGGGCGGCTTCGCCCCCCAGCGGGAGCAAGCTCCCTCGCCACGGTCGGTATGCCTTCAGGATGGGGATTGCCAGCCTTGCGCGAAGAAATGCCCAGGTGTTTGGGGTTGTCATGGTCTGACAAGCTTTTGTGGCGAGGGAGCTTGCTCCCGCTCGGCTGCGCAGCAGACGCAACGATGGCATGGCTGAAGCGTTTTCAGCGGTTGAAAAGCGAGGGCGGCTTCGCCCCCCAGCGGGAGCAAGCTCCCTCGCCACGGTCGGTATGCCTTCAGGATGGAGGATTGCCAGCCTTGCGCGAAGAAATGCCCAGGTGTTTGGGGTTGTCATGGTCTGGCGGGCTTTTGTGGCGAGGGAGCTTGCTCCCGCTCGGCTGCGCAGCAGACGCAACGATGGCAGGGCTGAAGCGCTTTCAGCGGTTGAAAAGCGAGGGCGGCTTCGCCTCCCAGCGGGAGCAAGCTCCCTCGCCACGGTCGGTATGCCTTCAGGATGGAGGATTGCCAGCC
>NZ_JACNDD010000212.1:0-8859 GCF_017351395.1 Pseudomonas sp. FW305-28 | reverse complement strand
CTCGCTCCCACAGGGTGGGGTGGTGAATTTCAACTTTGCGTTCACCTCCCTTTCGGTCGATCAAGCCAACGCCTTGTCCAACGCCTTTTCAATTTCCGTCTTGATCGTGCCGCTCATGGCCGACATCAACATGCCCAGTTCCACGTCGACGCGGATCGAATCCTCGCCCACATGCACTTCGCCCTTGACCCCGGAACGCTTGAGTTTCAGGGTGTCGCCCACCCACTGCGGCTCCAGGCCATAGCTGTCGGACAACTTCTGCGCCAGCTTGTCGGCTTTCTCTCGCGCCGCTTCCTTGCCCAGGCCATGGGCACGCTCAACAGTTATACGGGCCATCGGGTGACTCCTGTTTTATCGGGACTTGCCTGAACGTTTCAGACCCTGGCTGCGTCAAAACGTCCCGGCGGTCGCCCATCTTACCTTCAGCCTTGCCAAGACAAAGCCCTCCACCGGGATTAGAATGTCCCGCATTCTTTTTTGGTGACCGCGATATGACTGATCAGCGCAAAGGCAGCGATGCCGAACCCACCACTCACTTCGGCTTCAAGAACGTGCCGGAAAGCCAGAAAGCGGAAAAAGTCGCTGAGGTTTTCCACTCCGTAGCCGCCAAGTACGACTTGATGAACGACCTGCTCTCGGGCGGCATGCACCGCCTGTGGAAGCGTTTCGCGATCGAGCTGTCGGGCGTGCGCAGCGGCAATCGCGTGCTGGACATCGCTGGCGGCACGGGTGACCTGACGAAGAAGTTTTCCCACATCGTCGGGCCGACCGGCCAGGTGGTGCTGGCCGACATCAACGAATCCATGCTCAAGGTCGGCCGCGACCGCCTGCTGGACCTGGGGGTGGCCGGCAATGTCGAGTTCGTCCAGGCCGACGCCGAAAAGCTGCCGTTCCCCGACAACCATTTCGACTGCGTGACCATCGCCTTCGGCCTGCGCAACGTCACCCACAAGGAAGATGCCCTGCGCTCGATGCTGCGCGTGCTCAAGCCCGGCGGCCGCCTGCTGGTGCTGGAGTTCTCCAAGCCGACCAACGCGCTGATGTCCAAGGCCTATGACGCCTACTCGTTCGCCTTCATGCCGCTGATGGGCAAGCTGATCACCAATGACTCGGAAAGCTATCGCTACCTGGCCGAATCGATCCGCATGCACCCGAACCAGGAAACCCTGAAGTCGATGATGGTCGAGGCCGGTTTCGACCGCGTGACCTACCACAACATGACCGCCGGTATCGTCGCCCTGCACCGCGGTATCAAGCCCTGATGTTGCTCACCGGCCTGCTCGCCAGTGTCGAACTCGGCATCAACCGGGTACTGCGCCTGGACAGCACGGCGCTCGCGCGCCTGGCGCACTTGAGCGGTAAGGTGATCGCCGTCGACTGCCGCAGCCCGGCGTTGCAGTTGTTCATCCTGCCCAGCGACGAAGGCCTGATGCTCGCCGCCCACTGGGAAGCCGAAGCGGATTGCACCCTGCGCGCCCCTGCCGCGAGCCTGCTGAACCTGGCCCTGGGCAAGGACAAGAGCGCGGTGCTGCACAGCCCCGAAGTCGAGCTCGACGGCGACAGTGGCGTGCTGCTGGAGCTGGCGGCGATTCTCCAGGACCTGGAGCTGGACTGGGAGTACGAAGTGTCCCGTTGGATCGGCCCGGTGGCGACCCAGTTGCTCAGCGGCCATTTGCACAGCCGCCGTCGCTGGTATGGCCAGGGCTTCGCCAGCCTGGGACAGAATCTGAGTGAATACCTGGCCGAAGAATCGCGTACCCTCGTAGGCCAACGCGAGGCCCAGGCCCGTTTTGATGAACTGGACCAGGTCAAGCTTGACCTGGAACGTCTTGAGGCGCGTTTCGAGCGCCTTTCCCGATCCCTTGAAACCAAGCGATAACGCATGAAGCTGCTTGCCGTCCGCCGTTTGTTGCGCATCCAGCGCGTCGTGATCCGCTACCGCCTCGATGACCTGCTGTTCGCCCTGCCGCTGCCCTGGTTTCTCCTGGCGCTGCGCTTCGTGCTGCCGTGGCGCTGGTTCCCCCGACGAACCCTGGACCTGACGCGTGGCGCCCGCCTGCGCCTGGCCTTGCAGGACCTGGGACCGATCTTCATCAAGTTCGGGCAGATCCTCTCGACCCGTCGCGACCTGCTGCCCGAAGACATCGCCGATGAACTGATGCTGTTGCAAGACCGCGTGCCGCCGTTCGATTCCAAGCTGTCGGTGGCGCTGATCGAGGAACAACTGGGCAAGAAGATCAGCGAAGTGTTCAGCCGTTTCGACGTCGAGCCCCTGGCCTCGGCCTCCGTGGCCCAGGTTCACGCCGCCCAGCTCAAGAGCGGCGAAGAGGTGGTGGTCAAGGTCATCCGCCCGGGCCTCAAGCCCATCATCGCCCAGGACCTGGCGTGGCTGTTCATCCTCGCCCGCGCCGCCGAACGGTTGTCGGCCGATGCCCGCCTGCTGCACCCGGTGGACGTGGTCCAGGACTACGAAAAAACCATCTACGACGAACTCGACCTGCTGCGCGAGGCTGCCAACGCCAGCCAGCTGCGCCGCAACTTCGAAGGCTCGCCGCTGCTCTATGTGCCGCAGGTCTATTGGGACTGGTGCCGGCCGAAAGTACTGGTGATGGAGCGCATCTACGGCATCCAGGTGACAGACCTGGCGACCCTGGCCGACCAGCGCACCGACATGAAACTGCTGGCCGAGCGCGGCGTGGAAATCTTCTTCACCCAGGTGTTCCGCGACAGTTTCTTCCACGCCGACATGCACCCGGGCAACATCTTCGTCAGCACCGTGCAACCGTGGAGCCCGCAATACATCGCCATCGACTGCGGCATCGTCGGCAGCCTGACTCCCGAGGACCAGGACTACCTGGCCCGCAACCTGTTCGCCTTCTTCAAGCGTGATTACCGCCGTGTCGCCCAACTGCACATCGATTCGGGCTGGGTGCCGGCCGAGACCAAGCTCAACGAATTCGAAGCGGCGATCCGTACCGTGTGCGAACCGATCTTCGAAAAACCGTTAAAAGATATTTCCTTCGGCCAGGTACTGATGCGCCTGTTCCAGACCGCGCGACGCTTCAACATGGAGGTCCAGCCCCAGTTGGTGCTGTTGCAGAAAACCCTGTTGAACATCGAAGGCCTCGGTCGCCAGCTGTACCCGGACCTCGACCTGTGGAACACCGCCCAACCGTTCCTCGAACGCTGGATGCGCGAGCGTGTCAGCCCGCGCGCCTTGCTGGGCAACGTGCAGAGCCAGTTCGAGCAGATCCCGCACCTGGCCAACATGACCCGAGACCTGCTCGAACGCATGTCCCAACCCCACGCCCACGACCCGGCGCCACCGTGGCACCGACGCAAGGACGACTGGCTGTTGCGCCTGCTTGGCGCGGCTCACCTGGGCGGCGGCGCGGTGCTGGCGACCGGCGGGCCGTTGAGCCAGCTGGGTCACTGGCCGGCCGGTATCATGATGGCGGTCGGTCTGTATCTGGTCGTTCGCCGATAGCCAGCACCGGTTCGCGCTGGCACACTGTTTCAACGCTGGGCCCGCCGACGTCAGGTGCGCGGCCCATGGTCGGAGTCAACGATGAAAAACTGGCAGGACGAGATCAAGTGGGACGCTGACGGCCTGGTGCCGGCCATCGCCCAGGACCACAAGACCGGGCGCGTATTGATGATGGCCTGGATGAACCGTGAAGCACTGGCCCTCACCGCCGCCGAGAACCGAGCCATCTATTGGTCACGTTCCCGTGGCAAGCTGTGGCGCAAGGGTGAAGAGTCCGGGCATGTGCAACATCTGCATGAGATGCGCCTGGACTGCGACGGCGACGTCATCATCCTGATGGTCGAGCAGGTCGGTGAGATTGCCTGCCACACCGGCCGTCAAAGCTGCTTCTATCGCGTCTTCGAGAACGGCGACTGGAAAACCGTCGACCCGGTGCTCAAGGACCCGCATGCCATTTATTCAGGACATACCCATGAGTGACACCCTGACCCGCCTGGCCCAGGTGCTGGAAGAGCGCAAGGGCGCCGCGGCCGACAGTTCCTATGTCGCCAGCCTGTACCACAAGGGCTTGAACAAGATTCTGGAAAAAGTCGGCGAAGAATCCGTCGAGACCATCATCGCCGCCAAGGACGCCGCCATCAGCGGCGACTGCAGCGACGTGATCTACGAGACCGCCGACCTGTGGTTCCACAGCCTGGTCATGCTGGCCCAACTGGGGCAGCATCCGCAGGCCGTACTGGATGAACTGGACCGTCGCTTCGGTCTGTCCGGGCACGTCGAGAAAGCCTCGCGCCCGTCCGCCTGATCCATTTTTGAGAGGAGTAGCCACATGGGTATCTTTGACTGGAAACACTGGGTCGTCATCCTGGTCGTCGTGGTGCTGGTGTTCGGCACCAAGAAACTGAAGAACCTCGGCACCGATGTCGGCGAGTCGATCAAGGGTTTTCGCAAGGCCATGAACGATGACGAGAAAACGGCCGATCCGACGACAAACCAGGCTCAGCCCGCACAACCGACCCAACCGGTACACCCACAGGCCACCCAGCCTGTGAATGCGCCGAATACCATCGACGTGCAGGCCCAAAAAGTCGAAGAGCCCATCCGCAAAGACTCGTGAGCACTGACTAATGTTTGGTATCAGCTTCACTGAACTGCTGCTCGTCGGCCTCGTCGCCCTGCTGGTACTGGGCCCCGAGCGCCTGCCGGGGGCCGCGCGCACCGCCGGTCTCTGGATCGGGCGCCTGAAGCGCAGCTTCAATGCGATCAAACAGGAAGTTGAACGTGAAATCGGTGCCGACGACATCCGTCGGCAACTGCACAACGAACACATTCTGTCCCTGGAGCAGGAGGCGCGGAAAATCTTCACGCCCACCCAGCAGGAACCGACGCCAGTTCAGCCTGAGGCCGAGCCGACGGTGGCTCCCCAAGTGCCAGAAGGTGGCGCGCCGGTGACTGAACCGGCGCCAGTGACACCGACGGTCGCGGATACAGCGCCCCCCGCTGCCCCTGCGCCTAACGATCCTACTTTGCCGCCGCGAGCCCCATGAGCGATATCCCTGAAAACGACCAGCCGATGCCGCTGGTATCGCACCTCACCGAGTTGCGCACCCGCCTGCTGCGTTGCGTCGCGGCGGTGTTCATCATCTTCGCCGGGCTGTTTTCCTTCACCCAGCAGATCTACACCTTCGTCTCCACGCCACTGCGCCAGTACCTGCCGGTAGGCGCGACAATGATCGCCACCGACGTGTCGTCGCCGTTCCTGACGCCATTGAAGCTGACGATGATGGTCTCGCTGTTCCTGGCGATCCCGGTGATCCTGCACCAGATCTGGGGCTTCATCGCACCGGGCCTGTACAAGCATGAAAAGCGCATCGCCGTGCCGCTGCTGGTGTCCAGCATCCTGCTGTTCTACACCGGCATGGCCTTCGCCTATTACCTGGTGTTCCCGCTGATCTTCAAGTTCTTCGCCGCCGCCACCCCGGCGGGCGTGGAGATGATGACCGACATCAGCAGCTACCTGGATTTCGTCATGACGCTGTTCTTCGCCTTCGGCGTGGCGTTCGAAATCCCCGTGGCCGTGGTACTGCTGGTGTGGATCGGCGTGGTCGACGTGGCCTACCTGAAGAAGATCCGCCCCTACGTGATCATCGGCTGCTTCGTGGTCGGCATGATCCTGACCCCGCCGGACATTTTCTCCCAGACCCTGCTGGCGGTGCCGATGTGGCTGCTGTTCGAGATCGGCATCCTGTTCGGTGGGCTGGTGCGCAAGCGCCGGGAAGAAGAACCCGAGGACCAGCCGGTCGATGACCACAACGACCAGCCGCCAGCGACCCAAGCGTGAACCTGCTGCTGCTCGAAGAGGCCGATTTCATCGGGCCTGACCGCGTCATCCTCAGCGATCGCCGGTTGACCCACATGCAGGAAGTCCATCGCAGTGCCGTCGGGGACAGCCTGCGGGTCGGGCGCATCGGTGGGTTGATGGGCTCGGCCCAGGTGCTGCGCCTGGAAGCTCGCGAGGCCGAACTGCAAGTGACCCTCGACCAGCCGCCGCCGGCCAAGTTGCCGTTGACCCTGGTGCTGGCGCTGCCGCGTCCGAAAATGCTCAGGCGAGTGTTCCAGACGGTCGCCACCATGGGCGTGCCGCGGGTAGTGCTGGTCAACAGCTATCGCGTGGAAAAGAGCTTTTGGCAGACGCCGTTCCTGGAGCCCGAGGCCATCCGCGAGCAACTGATCCTGGGCCTGGAACAAGCCCGGGACAGCGTGCTGCCAGAGATCATCATCGAAAAACGCTTCAAACCCTTCGTCGAGGACCGCCTGCCGGCCATCGCGAATGGCACCCTCGGCCTGGTCGGCCACCCTGGCAACCACCCGCCCTGCCCGCGAGCGCTGATAGAACCGGTGACCTTGGCCATCGGCCCCGAAGGCGGTTGGATTCCCTACGAGATCGACCTGCTGGGCAAGGCCGGCCTGCAACCGGTTCAAATGGGCGAACGAATCCTGCGGGTCGAGACTGCGGTTACGGCGCTGCTTGCCCGGTTGTTCTGACCCGGCAACACTCACACAGGCACATGATCCTTGTGGCGAGGGAGCACCCAGCGCCTATTTTCTACAGATCCCTCCAAAGCCGCCGATACAGATCCCATAAAACCAATTCAACGCTCCAGGGAGTATCAGCATGTTCCGGTGGCTTGCCCAGGGTCTGGGAAATGTAAGCGTCAATCGCAAACTCGGCGCAGGCTTCGGCTTGGTGTTGTTCCTCACCTTGATGATCGCATTCACCGGCTGGTCCAGCCTGGGCAATGTCATCAGCCGGGGCGATAAATTGGGGTTCATTGCCAGTCTCAACGACTTGAGCAAAGACTTGAACCTGGCCAGCATCGACTACAACACCACGCGGGGCGAGAAAGGACCGCAAGCGGTCAACGATCTGCTTGGCAAGCTCGAGGCCGGGCTGAAAACCGCTCGCGAGTTGATCGAACAGCCGGCCGACGTCGCGCTGATCGACAAGCAATTGGCCGCCGTCGCCGAATACAAAGGCGCCTTCGCCCAGATGACCCGCGCTACCGTAAGCCGCGAAGATGCACGCAGTAAACTCGGTGCCAGCGCCGACAACGCCGTGGCCCGCGTCGCCGAAGTTGAAAAGTTGATGCTGCAAGCCGGCGACGTCACGTCGTTCAACAGCGTGGTCACCCTGAGCAAGGCCATCCAGCAAGCCCGTTACCAGGTCCGCGGCTACACCTACAGCGGCAAGAGCGACGCCCAGCAACCCGCCCTCGATGCCATCGACGCCGTCCTCAAACTGCTTGCGCGCCTGCCAGACCAGTTGCCCCAGGAACACGCAGCCAACCTGCAGCAGGCCAGCGACTCGTTCAACCTCTATCGCGCGGCGGTCGCCCAGTTCCGCGACTCGCAAATCGACAACGCCGCTGCCCTCCAGCGCATGAGCGAGCAGGGTCAGATACTGATGGATGCCAGCCAGAAGCTGACCGTGTCCCAGACAGCCGTGCGTGACCGCGACGCCGCCCAAGCCAAGATGGTCCTGATCGTAGCGGCCGCCCTGGCGCTGCTGTTTGGCGTGATCGCCGCGCTGTTCATCACCCGGCAGATCGTGGGCCCGCTCGGCGAGACCTTGAAGGTTGCCGAGCGCGTGGCTGCTGGCGACCTGACCCACAACCTCACCTCTGACCGTCGCGACGAACTGGGCCAACTGCAACGCGCCATGCAAAGCATGACCGTGGGCCTGCGGCAATTGATCGGCGGCATCAGCGAAGGCGTTACCCAGATCGCCAGTGCCGCCGAACAGCTTTCAGCCGTGACCGAGCAGACCAGCGCCGGGGTCAACAGCCAAAAAGTGGAAACCGATCAGGTCGCCACCGCCATGCACGAAATGACCGCCACGGTGCAGGAAGTCGCGCGCAACGCCGAGGAAGCCTCCGAAGCGGCCGTCGCAGCCGATCAGCAGGCTCGTGAAGGCGACAAGGTCGTCGGCGAAGCCATCGCTCAGATCGAACGGCTGGCCAAGGAAGTGGGCAACTCCACCGCAGCCATGGGCGATTTGAAACGTGAAAGCGACAAGATCGGCAGCGTCCTGGACGTGATCAAGTCCGTGGCCCAGCAAACCAACCTGCTGGCCCTCAACGCGGCCATCGAAGCGGCCCGCGCCGGCGAAGCCGGGCGTGGTTTCGCGGTGGTGGCCGACGAAGTCCGCAGCCTGGCCCAGCGCACCCAGAAGTCCACGGAAGAGATCGAAGAACTGATCGTGGGCCTGCAAGCCGGTACTGAACAGGTCGCGACCATCATGGACAACAGCCGCAGCCTGACCGACAGCAGCGTCGAACTGACCCGTCGCGCGGGAGGCTCGTTGGAGAACATCACTCGCACGGTTTCGGCGATCCAATCGATGAACCAGCAGATCGCGGCTGCGGCCGAGCAACAGAGTGCGGTGGCTGAGGAGATCAACCGTAGCGTACTGAATGTGCGTGATGTGTCGGAGCAGACGGCGTCGTCCAGTGAAGAGACTGCGGCCTCCAGTGCCGAGTTGGCGCGGTTGGGGGTTCATTTACAGACGTTGGTTGGGCGGTTCCGGGTTTAACTTGGGTGTGGGGATACCCGTGCTCTTCAGTGGACACAGTATTCATGCCCACCGCCGAGCCCTGTGGGAGCCGAGCTTGCTCGCGATAGCGGTGGGCCTGCTTGCATCGATGCTGAATGTAGCGCCGCCTTCGCGAGCAGGCTCGCTCCCACAATTGGATTGGGTACACCCGTAAGAGCAGGTCGTCTATCCGGCCGCCTCGCGAGCAAGCTTTGCTCCCACACAGATTTTTGGTCGCTCATAGGATCAGTGTCCACCGCCGAGCCCTGTGGGAGCCGAG
>NZ_JACNDD010000211.1:0-8964 GCF_017351395.1 Pseudomonas sp. FW305-28 | reverse complement strand
CTCGCTCCCACAAGGGATCTGGGTAAGAGAAATTCTGCCGGGCGAGCTACTCCGAACGCAGAATCACTGTCATCCGCTCGTCAGCCAGCGTCGAGCCGAACACTTCGGCGTAGCGCAGGGTCGCATTGGCATGCTCGCGCATGATCGCCTCGGCACGGCCGCTCTGGCGATTGATCAATGCGTCGAACACCGAATGGTGTTGCATGTGGGCATAGTTGAAGCGGCGAAACTCGCCGGCCATGTTCTGGCGATCCACCGCCAGGGCGGTGACTGAAGCGAAAGGCAGATGATCGTTGCGAGCCAGGGCGTCGGCGATCGCCGGGTTGTGGCTACCTTCGACGATCACCTGATGAAAGCGCATGTTGAGATCGTGATAGACCTCCAGGTCATCCTCGGTCACATAACCCTTGGCGAACAGTTCATCCCCCTGCACCAGGCATTGTTCGAGTATCGCGCGCGCTTCTTCAGACAAGCCATGCTCGGCCGTCTGCCGTGCCGCCAGGCCCTCCAGCACACCACGTACCTCCACAGCCCCGGCGATTTGCTCGGCACTGACCGAACGCACCTGAAAACCTCGCCCGCCAAAGCGCACCAGCAACCCTTCCTGCTCCAGGGTGCGAAACGCCATGCGCACCGGCATGCGCGACACGCCGAACAACTCAGCCGTGGGAATTTCCATCAAGCGCTCGCCAGCGGCCAGCTCACCCGAGGCGATCATCTTGCGCAGCGCAACCAGCACCGTTTGGCCGGGCTTACTCATCCAGGCGATTCCAGAGAAAAGAAGCCGTCATAGTAGAAGGCTTGGCGCAACGTGTCACGGCAGTGCAAGGCCTTGATAAAAGCCGGTGGTTCAAATGCCCGCCAATTCCCGCAACTGCGCCAAAGTCTGCTCGTCCAGGCTAATCCCCTGCTCATTGGCCTTGCTGCGCTCGCGATGACGACGATCTCCCGGCAACCGCCGCAGCCCGACGCCATGCATCTGCCTGACCAGTTCCCGGCTGCGCTCGGCGAAGTCTTGCCCGGCGGTCTTGCTGGGGTCGATCACGATCAACAACTGGCCGGTCCACGGCGTCTTGGCGCCCGGATGATTGCTCCAGTCGAACTCGAAGGAAAAGTTACCCCCGGTCAGGGCCGCCGCCAGCAACTCGACCATCATCGACAGCGCCGAGCCCTTGTGCCCGCCGAACGGCAGGAGCGCTCCGCCTTCGAGAATCGCCTTGGGGTCGCGGGTCGGTTGGCCAAGGCTGTCCACGCCCATGCCTGGCGGCAACAACTCGCCCTTGCGCGCAGCAATCTGTACGTCACCGTGGGCGATGGCGCTGGTGGCCAGGTCGAAGACAATCGGCTCACCGTCGGCCCGCGGCGCGGCGAAGGCAATGGGATTGGTGCCGAACAGTGGCCGGTCCGCGCCATGGGGCACCACGCAGGTCATGCTGTTGACCACGCTCAACGCCACCAGGCCTTCGTAGGCAAACGGCTCGACATCCGGCCAGAGCGCCGCAAAGTGATGGGAGTTGCGAATGGCCAGGACGGCGATACCGGCGCTGCGGGCTTTTTCCACCAGCAGTGGCCGCGCGGCAGCCAGGGCTGGCTGGGCAAAGCCATTCCCGGCATCCACCGCGACGAACCCTGACGCCACGTCTTCGACTACCGGCACGGCCTTGCCGTTGACCCAGCCGCTGTTCAGCGTCGAGACGTAACCGGGAAGGCGAAACACCCCATGGCTATGGGCACCGTCGCGCTCGGCCCCGGCGCAGTTTTCAGCCAGGCACCGGGCGACTTCGGTCGACGTGCCATGACGCAGGAAAATTTTCTCCAGCAAGCTCACCAGAGCATCGAAGGACAGGGTGCAAGAAGCGGCATGATCGGATGGCGCAGACATCTGAAGCTCCGGAATGATTGTTGGAGGTAGCAACAGCGTAAAGGACCCGCCCGGTGATTAAACACTGTTTCAGGCGCGCGCTGTCAATCCTTCCCCACCGCAGATCAAAGAAGCCCGGCGTGCAATAACTATGTACCACCTTCGCCCACCCATCGTTGCCTAGTCTGAGCGCTCGCGCCCCATTCACGGCGCCTTGATCGAGAAGCAACGATGACCACTGAAACCACGCCACTGCTATTTCCCGAGGTATTGAACGCCACTCGCCTGGACCAATTGACCGCTCCCCACGGGCTGACCCAGGCCGATCTCGACTGGTTGCACCATGTCTCCCTGCCCAGCCATGCGCAACGCGCGGCGCAGATACCGCCGATGTCCGCCGAAACGATTCTGCTCCAGGCCGAGAACAAGGCGCCGATTCCATTGGCCGGCTGCTTTACCCTCAGGGCCCTGCCAGATACCGACGGAACCGACCACAAGTCTGCGTTCCTTTACACGCCGGACGGGGGGATCACCCAGTTCAACGACCCGCAAGCCCTCGAAAACAAGATCGATGAAATGCTGCAGGACACCGCGGGGCGCGACGATCTGTTTCGCTACCTGTCGATTTCCCAGCGCAGCGAACTGAACAGCACGACCGACATCACACGAACCAGCCAGATCATCAACGAAGACGTTTTCAAGGCGCAGATCGAATCCATCGAATACGCCCAGCGCCTCAATGCCCTGGCCATGGTGGATGAGCTGATCAAACTGCCCACACTGACCTCGATGCTTGACCAGGCATTGAACGAGCGGCTTCCCAACTTCGATCAACGACAGGCCCGCGTGGCGTTGCGCAAAGGGCCCCCACTGGGCGACACCCTGGCAATCCCGGTGACTGAGAGCATTGCGCTGAGCGACGCCGTGCTGGTGTACTTCCACCATCAGGGTTGGCCTGCCGGCCATGACGTCGACCTGACGCACCCCGGTACGAGCGCGCACACGGCGCAACAATGGGAAGACATCATCAAGGCCACGGCCAGGAACCTGATCCCCAGACTCAGCCAATGCATCAGTGCCTACTGGGAGGCGAACAGCCCCTTCCACCTGTCGCGCCGCCACTTTCTTGCCCGGGTCATTCGTGACGCGCTGCGGGCCGCGATCCTGATCGAGCGCGAAAAAGGACAACTGACCCAAGCCCAAAGCCAGGAGCTGCTTCGACTGTTCAGGCCTTCGCGCCGGGAAGAGCCACTGCTGTTCATCGAAACGATTCGCCTCTGGGAATATGCACCGCGTTTTGTCGAGCTGGCGGGTTCGTTGATGATCAGCGGCAAGGATCATTATCTCTACACCCCCAGCCACGGCCTGCAGAAGGTCGCCAACTACCTGGGTTTCAAGGATGCGCTGCTCAAGCCCGCCGCCACAGTCGAGCCCGGGCAAGCGCTCTACAACCTCTTGAGCCTGGAAGAACGCAACCGTTTTCTGCGCTTCGACCAACCTCAAGTGTCGGGCGAATCGGTGAACTTGCCAGTGGCCGAATCCCTGGCTGACGCGATCATTGCCAAACAGCTGGACAACTTGCACTACGCGTTGGAAATGTCCCGCCAGGGCGACGTCAACCTCCATTCACTCATCGACAAGACGCTGGATATCCGCGCCTTGATCAACAAAAGCCTGCTGGATCAGAAAACCGATGGGCATTGGGGCACACGACCGGTGTTTTACGGAGACCTGCGACCGTCCAACTTCATGGCCGACCAACTGGAAAGGAAGATCAAGAGCTACACCGATGTCGAAGACGCTTTTCACACCCACTTCATCAAGCTGCCGCCCGCCAACACGGCCTCGCTGCACAGCGGGCTGGACAAGCTGCTGCCTGAACTGACCAACGTCTTCTCACTGGGCCTGCGCGCCGAGGCCGAACTCAGGGAGCGTGACGCAACGCTGCCGGCCGCCGCCCATGACTTGATCAGGAACGTTTTCGCCTACGACGCCGACTACCCGGACCGCACCCAGCGCCTGGGCGTCAGAGGCTTTCGACCGGATGTCTATTCGTTGAAACTGACGTGCCGTACTGAAGAGCGCGTGATTTCCCTACGCCTGCCCAACTGTTTTTTAATGACCGAGCGCGGCGGCCTGGATACCCCCTACTCGGGCATGGCCATCCTCTGGTCCCCCGCCGGCGGCCTACAGGCTTTTGCGAGCGTCGACCTGGCCACGGAGCAACTGAACAAAAACCTGCTGGACACTCGCAAACGCTTTGCCTGGCTCTCGAACCTGGCGCCCGCTCACCGCATGCCCCACGGACGCTACCAACTCCAGGCCTATGAACTGCTGGAAGACAATGTGCTGGTGAATCGGATGAATTCGTTCATCGAACAGTTCAAGAGCGAGCGCAATTACTTGAGCACGTTGAAGGTCGGGGATTGGAAACTCAGCGGATCGGCGTTGCGCCACAGTCTCGACGCCTTGCTGGCTAAAGGCGCGCCCACCAACCTGAAGCGCGCCGTGGGCATCGCCCAAGCCAACAGGCAACAACAGACACTGCCCGCCTGGCTCGGGACGGCGTCCCTGGAAAATCGACGCCTGCATATCGAACTGCTCGAACAGTACAAGAACAGCGTGGTCGATGCCGATGCCAAGGACTATCTCGACGGTATCGAGCCATTGCGCACCTACGTGCATAAAAAGCTCAAAGCGTTACTGGACGCACGTTTCCCTGGAAAAAACCTCGACCCCGACACCCTCCAGATCACACCGAACCTTGCCGTCGTGGGGCCGGCCAGCGCGTTGACCGACTTTGCCTTGCATCATGTCGATGTGACCCGAAACGGCTTCAAGATTTCGTCAACCTCCACGCACAAACTGCCTGACGGCTTGAACGAGATGGCGGTCAGGCAAATATTATCGTCATTGGATATTTCCACCGCCTATAAAGCACAGGTCATGGACACGCTGTCCGGCTCTGCCGCGCCGGTCTTGCAAAGGAAGCGACGGTTCCGCCGACAACTCCCCTGGCAACTGCTGCAACACGCTCACGCCCGGCACCTGCAGCAACATCTCTCCAGCAAGGCATTCGACCTGATTCGCCAGGTACTGGACATGCCGGACGCCATCGCCCGTAGCGCGGTCGAAGGCGCCAGCGCAGTGTTTCGCCCAGTGGAACTGATCAAGACCGGCGGCGCGGCGGCGGTCAAGGCCCTTGGGCTTTACCTGGTGGGTTCGAGCGCCCAGGCAACCAACCCCCTTGTCCTGTATGCCCCTTATCACTCAGGTCATTGCTTTACCGAATTCAAGGACGAAGCGAGTGTGGTCGCAGCCTTCAACACGCCCGGCGCGCTCCAGGATTTGCTGGTCCACCGACTTCCCGAGGACCAGCAAGCCATTTTCAAGAACCTGTTCGCTTCGACACTCGGGCGCCTTTCGGAGATGACCCTGGGGTCCAACCCTATCCGCTCAAACCTGCTCGACACGCTGTTCGATGACAACACGAGGTTGCTGGCAGAGCTGTTGGGTTCCCAGGCACAGGACAAGCGCCAATTCGACTGGAGTACCGTCCTGCACCTGTTCAGCTCGGGCATCCGGTTAGTGGGAAGACAGTTGCCAGGCAAACTGACGTTCATAGAAACGCTGTGGGACAGTTACCAGGACTTCAAGGCTTCTTCCGAGGCCCTGCAAGCGCATGACTGGAAAGCCGGCTTGCACAACTTCATCGCCGGTGCCGCCGAGATGGTCTCACTGGGCCTGCTCAATCGCGACGATACATTCGGCCTGCTCGATCCCGTTGAACCCGCCTTGCCAACTGTCCCGTCGACGCTCAACTGGAAGGACATCGCGTCCACCGGCCAACTGCGTACCGACCTGGGCGTATTCGAAGCCACGGGGGTCAGCCTGTCCAACCTGCAAAAAAACCTGGCTGATGGAACTTACAAGGCCATGGAAAACGGCAAGCTTTATATCCCCTTGGCCGGCAAAGTCTTTCAAGTGGCAAAAGCCGACCAAACCTGGCGAATCATCCATGAACACGGCGAGGGACCGTTATTGAAAAAGTCCCCGGATGGCCGGACATGGGGAATCGACCCACAACGCCATACCATCCGCTTTGGCAAGGCCGGGTCGAAGATGGCCATCACCTATAGCGACTTCAAAGCCAAAGGTTCATTGAATATTGAAGCGCGAGGCATGACGGAAATACGCCGGAAATATCCGCACCGGGCAAATGCAATCGTGCAAGCGCTGGAGACTGCGCGGTTTTACTCATTCAACGCCCTCCACAACCTCCATCAACTCAAACAACAGGTTCTTCCGGGCTCCCGACTGGACAGCTACCTTAAATTGTTTTTTGGTGTCAGCAACGTCGACGCCAGTCTGCTAAGCAAACTAGAGACAGCGATATCGCCAATATGCCGGGCATTGGCCGATCCCACCTGGGAACTGCAAAACGCGAACCGCATCGTTGTCGGCCACCTCAAACACCTGGAGGATAGAGCCACTGCATTTGTGCTCGAACCGGCCGCCATTGGAAGAATCTATCTCACACAATTCTTCTTCGACATGGAATTGGATTGGTACAGGGCCGTCGTCCCCGATACCTTTAATGTCGACGCCCATGCCCAGGCAGCGACCTTCATCCATGAAGTCTCCCATCAGCTGTTCGATACCCTCGATATCATCTATCTGGACGCGGTACTGCCCTTCCTCGACTTGATTTCAACAGTGACTTATCCAGGGCAAGTGCAATACGCCAAGCAAAATGACCTGCAACTCAACGGACTTTCGTTGACCACCCCAAAATCCAAACTGTTCATGCAATGGGACAGCGCAGACAACACCTACAAGAAGTTTGAGCAACTGCCTTTGTACAAAGAAACAACCCGGGAGATCCTGAAGATCACTGGCGCCAAAACCATGGACATCGCCCGCGATGATTTTCTGGATCCGATTTTGCCGGGCAAGCGCATCGACGTCATACTCCGCAACGCCGACTCGATCACGCTATTGATTTGTGAATTAGGACGGCAACTCGACGTGAGTCCCTCCCGGCAACTTGCCGTGCCGTGAGTTGCACAAGAGGGGGTTGTTGATCTTTTTTTCACGCAAAGTATGCGACGGTAGGCCAGGACTGATGTTTGAGCGAAAAAAACAGGCTCATTGATGCGCAAACGCCATGACGGCAGTTCTCGGCAGCTCATGCCGAAGGTTAGAATGCGGCAAACCAGGACGAATCAATGACCGAACATACCCTCTCGGAAGCCGAATACGACGCCATTACCGATGCCGCAGCCCATTGGTGCATGCGACTGCATGCCGTCGACTGCACCGATGCCGAACGGCAGGCATTCAAGCAGTGGCACGATGCCGATCCCCTGCATGCTTTCGAATACGAAGCCATGCTGGAAATCTGGGATGTTGCCGATCATCTGCCGCGTGTCGAGGCCGCAGCCGCCACTCCAGCGCCCAGGCCCCGGTCGCGCTGGAGCCGGTTGGCTGTCGCTGCCGCGGTGTTCGTCGTCGGCCTGCCCCTGGCCGCCTACACCGGCTGGAACCTGGACTGGATCGCCAATTCCTATCAGCGGTTCGAAGCCGGCACGAGCGTGCGCCATATCACCCTGAGCGACGGCAGCCAGGTGGAACTCAACCTGGGCAGCGAGCTGACCTTCGCCAACTACAAGAACGAGCGCCGGGTAACCCTGGAAAAGGGCGAGGCGTTTTTTGACGTCAGCCATGACAAACAGCATCCGTTTGTCGTACGCGCGGGCCAAGGCCAGGTGCGTGTGACCGGTACTCGCTTCAACGTCTGGATGTACCAGGACCAGGTGTGGGTCACGCTGGTGGAAGGCTCGGTCAGGGTCACCAGCAACCAGGCCCTGACCCGTAACGGCCTGCAACTTTCGCCGGGCATGCAGGCGAGCTACAAGGCGGGCGATCATCAGCCCCAAGTCCGCGAGACACCCCCGAACGACAGCTCGCTGGCATGGCGCAACGGCAAGCTGGTACTGGATGACCTCGCCCTGAGCGATGCACTGCCGTTGATCAACCGCTACCTTGAGCGTCCCGTCATGCTCGCTGACAACAGTACCGGCGGCCTGCGTGTCGGCGGTGTCTACAACATCAGCGAAGTACAGAACCTCGTGGCTTCGTTGCCCAAAGTCCTGCCGGTCTACCTGACCCAGAACAAGGACGGCAACCCGGTGCTCAATTCCATCGGGCAGCGGCCGGTCCAATAACTGAAAGAACTGAAAGTCTCCCTGTGGGAGCAAAGCTTGCTCGCGATAGCGGTGGATCAGCCTGACTCGATCTGGGATGTACCGCCTTCATCGCGAGCAAGCTCGCTCCCACAGGGGGGCGGCCCACACTTCCAATGTGGGAGCGAGCTTGCTCGCGATGACGCCTGCAGGCACAACAGCGGTTACTGCGTCGCCACCCTGCCCGCCTCATCACGCTCACGGATAATCACGGCCTGATAATACGGATCGGCCTTGATCTGCTGTTCGGTGAAGGGCAGCACACTCCACTGCTTCTGCGAAAACGCCTGGGTCTGGTCGGCCGAGTACGGTGAAGCGGGGTCGCTGGAAATGGAAAACGCCAACAACCCCTGGGCTTGCGGACCTTTACCGTCGAACGTGACCACTTGCAGGTAGCTGGTACCGCTGACCACCTCCCGCTTGCCGTTCGCTCCCGGCACGCTCTGGATCGCGTTATAGATGCCCAACTCCCCGGGGCCGCCGTGGATCGGCGTCTGTCGGCTGCCGCTGCTGGCCACCTGGACGTCTTGCCACAGGCTGTCCTTCGACAACCCCGCAACCTTCACCGCCTCCACCGAAGCCAGCATGGCCTCGCGCACAGCCTTGAACACCGGCGGTCGCTCGATCGCCAGGCCGCGCGGGGTGCGTTGCGGGTCTTTGGGATCGAACGCAACACGCCATGAATCCGGCACCGCCTGCAGCCGTTCCATGATCTGCTGGAAGTACACGAACCCCAGACCGCTGTTCAGGCCGGCCTTGCGATCCCAGGCCTTGAGGCTGGTACAGGCCTCGGCCAATGCCGAAGCATCGCCCCCCAGGTCTCCGGCGCAAGCGCCGAGCAGGTCCGGCATCACCTGG